>NZ_JAPNMC010000012.1:0-142698 GCF_026627565.1 Enterobacter cloacae complex sp. 2022EL-00788
GAACTCAGAAGTGAAACGCCGTAGCGCCGATGGTAGTGTGGGGTCTCCCCATGTGAGAGTAGGGAACTGCCAGGCATCAATCAAGAAGAACCCCGTACCGTAAGGTGCGGGGTTTTTTGCTTTGTGCGTTTTAAACGCAAAAAAGTGCTGTGCGTATGGCAGGCCGGGAAAGGTGAAAACGCCACCCGGCAATGTCGATCGAACGATCCCTCCCCACGTCTATGCTTAAGAACTTACCGCGTCGTAGCGCCTCTCGTAAAGCCTGTGCGCTCATGCACGAGAAGAAGAAGAGGATAAAGATATCGGCCTGATAATGGCGGGTAGAAGCGGGTAGATAAAATTCAAACCGGCCTGGCAGGACAGGAACTTAATGCGGAGTATATGCAGAAAAGCAAAAACCCAGCCATAGGCTGGGTTCTTTGAATAGTGGTGCCCGGACTCGGAATCGAACCAAGGACACGGGGATTTTCAATCCCCTGCTCTACCGACTGAGCTATCCGGGCAACGGAGCGCATTAAACCGCAATCACGTGAGATCGTCAACACTATTTCGGGAAAAGCGGTTCAATTGCTCAACTTTACGGCAATGTGCTGGCTTTTGGTGCAAAAAAGCCAAACTACGCTTACGTTAACGCCCCACCCGCACGACACTGAGCAAACCGCAGGATATCTTCCGCCAGACGGTGCGCCGTATCCACGTCCGCCTGACTACGGTTCACCAGCATACGGCTCAGGCAACCTTCCAGGACCAGCTCCATCTGCTTCGCCACCATTGCCGGGTCATCCACTTCAAGCGTGGTCAGCAGCTCGTGCGTGAACTCATACGCAGCTCGTTTTTGCCGATCGGCCAGCTGATGAACAGGGTGTCCGGGATCGGGAAAGTAGGTGCAGGCGGCGATAAACAGGCAGCCGGGATAGCGGTTGTTGCTTACACACTCCGTCAGCGCGGTATAGCGCGCCAGCAGCTTTTGCTCTGTGCTCAGCTCTTCGTTCAACAATAGCTGCCTGCGCCAGATATCTACCTGCTGGCTGAGATAGCGCAGGGCATCGTAAATCAGCGCCTCTTTATCCGGCCAGAAGCGCTTAAGTTCATCCAGAGGGTAATCGATACGGTCGGCGACCATCTCAAGCGTGGTGCTGGCGATCCCTTGAATCTCAAGTAATTGCAGGGCTTGTCCCAGTACGTCTTCGCGTTGCACGGTTATCTCCTCCGCTATTCCCAACGGTTTGTCCCGTCTAAAGTGTTGTTTACGGTTGGCGATTGCGCAAATGCGCGCTGAAAGCCGTTGCGTCCATAAACCCGGTTACGCGCTGCGCTGGCTGCTCATTCCCCTCTTCATCGAAGAAAAGGATGGTAGGCAGGCCGAGCACGTTAAGCTGCTTCAGCAGGGCTTTATCCTGCGCGCTGTTGGCGGTTACGTTTGCCTGAAGCAGAACGGTGTCGTTCAGGGCGCGCTGTACCTGCGGATCGCTGAAGGTGTATTTTTCAAACTCCTTGCAGGCTACGCACCAGTCGGCATAGAGGTCGAGCATGACCGGTTTACCTTTCGCCTGTGCCAGTGCGTGGTTGAGGTCATCCACGTTTTTAACCGGGGTGAAATTCAGATGCGCCTGCGCCTGGGCACTCGGGGTGCCGAACGCCCAGTCCTGCAAAGGACGAACGCTCACCAGCGCGGCCGCCAGCATAAGAATTTGCACCAGACGCATCCACGGTTTTTTCGCCCCCAGGCTGACGATGAACGCCCAGCTGAAGAAGGCCACGCCAAGCATCGCCCACAGGCGAATGCCCCAGGCGTCACCGATGATACGCTCCAGCAGGAATACCGGCAGCGCCAGAATGACAAAACCGAATGCAGTTTTCACCGTCTCCATCCACGGGCCGCTCTTCGGCAGCAGGCGATTGCCAAACACCGTCACCAGAATCAGCGGCAGGCCCATGCCCAGCGCGTAGAGGTACAGCGTTCCGCCGCCGAGCCACATGTTGCCGCTCTGTGCAATGTACAGCAGGATGGCGCTCAGCGGCGCGGTGGTGCAGGGAGAGCAAATCAACCCTGCGATAGCCCCCATGGCGAATACCCCGCCCGCAGAGCCGCCCTGCTGGCGATTGCTCATCAGCGTCAGGCGGGTTTGCAGGGAAGAGGGCAGCTGCAGGGTGAACAGACCAAACATCGAGAGCGCCAGCAGGACAAATACCGCTGACAGCCCAATAAGCACATAAGGATGCTGAAGCGCAGCCTGGAACTGCAACCCGGCAGCGGCGACCACCAGGCCAAGCGCCGTATAGGTTAATGCCATGCCCTGCACGTAGATAAAGGCCAAAAGCAGCGCGCGGGCGGTGGAAAGACGTTGTTTGCCGCCCAGCACGATGCCAGAGATAAGCGGGTACATCGGCAGCACGCAGGGGGTAAAGGCGATGCCAATGCCAATCAGTAAGGCCCAAAGCGCTGAGAACGGAAGGTCTGTATTGCCTTCGCTGCTCTCGCTGGAGGGGGGCGGAGAAAGGGCGACAGCCGCTTTCACTTCGCTGAGCGGTACGACCTTCGTTTCCGGCGGATAGCAGAATCCGGCGTCGGCGCAGCCCTGATAGGTCACCGTCAGCGTAGCGCCTTTATCCGCCTGGTTCACCGTGACGGGCACGCTTAAGCGCTGACGATAAATTTCACTTTTACCGTAGAACTCGTCCTCGTGCCACTCGCCCGCGGGCATCTGCAATGCACCGACGTTAGCCTTTGCCGGCGTGATGCTGACCTGCTTGCGATAGAGGTAATACCCCTCTTTTACCTGCCAGGTGAGGCTGAGCTCGTGCTGGTTCTGCTGGAAGTCAAAAACGAACGCCTGGTCGGCAGGAATAAAGTTCGAACGGCCGGGCGCGTCAAACAACCCGGCAAAAACTGACGTGCTGCACAGCAGCAGGATCAGCGTAAGGAAGCGTTGAGCCATGAGAGATAGTCGTTATCGCCGTGGACCACTGGCAGCACCAGCAGTTCCGGGGTTTGGTATGGATGATGAGACTTGAGGCAGTCGAGGAGCGCCTGCTGATTTGTCAGATTGGTTTTAAGCAACATCTGGACTTCATACTCCTGCTCCAGCTTGCCTTCCCAGTAATAAAGGGAGGTAGCGCCGGGAAGCAGCGTGACGCAGGCAGCCAGTTTTTCGGCCAACGCTTTGGCGGCGAGATCCTGGGCAGAAGCTTCATCAGGGGCGGTACACAGTACAACAACAGCATCAGGCGTGTTCACAAGCTGACCTCCTCATCACGAAAGTCTTCACTATATCACGCAAGGCGTCTGGTCATTAATGAAACGGGCCGCAGAGCGGCCCGATTTTAACTATTTTTACAACGGCTAATCGTTTACAGCACAATGCCGCCGATGATAAAGCCGAGGACCACGCAAAGCGTAATCGCCACCACGCCCGGGATCAGGAACGCGTGGTTAAACACGTATTTACCGATACGGGTTGAGCCGGTGTCATCCATCTCAACCGCGGCGAGCAGGGTTGGATAGGTTGGCAGAACGAACAGGGCGGAAACGGCCGCGAAAGAGGCAATCGCCGTCAGCGGCGTAACGCCCAGCATCAGTGCCGCAGGCATCAGCGCTTTGGTGGTCGCCGCCTGGGAGTACAGCAGCGTCGCGGCAAAGAACAGCACCACCGCCAGCAGCCACGGATAGTTGTGCAGCAGGTCGCCTGCGACGGTCTGGATATCGCTGATGTGCGCTTTTACGAAGGTGTCACCAAGCCACGCCACGCCCAGTACGCACACGCAGGCGCTCATGCCGGATTTGAAGGTGCTGGCGTTCAGCACTTCGCTGGTGTCGATTTTGCAGGTGATGCTAATCAGCGTTGCGATGGTCAGCATGAACACCACAATCGCTTCGTTACGCGGCAGAACCGGGTTCTGAATGAGGCCTACCGTGTCGCTGATGGCGGTCGCGTAGAACATGACGGCAACGATACCAATCAGGAACAGCAGCACGGAGCGTTTTGCGTGCGGCTTCAGCCTGAAGACCTGGCTACCGCGCAGGCTCACTTCGCCTTTTGCCAGACGCTCCTGGTAAACGGGATCGTCTTTCAGCTCGGCACCGAGGAAGTTGCACAGCACGGCGGTGATCATTACCGCAATCAGCGTCACCGGAATGCAAATTGCCAGCAGCGTCAGGTAGCTCACGCCCATCGGCTCAAGAATACCCGCGAAGAAGACCACGGCCGCGGAAATAGGCGACGCGGTGATTGCAATCTGGGATGCCACCACGGCAATAGAAAGCGGGCGGGACGGGCGAATACCCTGCTCTTTCGCCACTTCGGTGATCACCGGCAGCGTGGAGAAGGCGGTGTGGCCAGTACCGGCGAGAATGGTCATAAACCAGGTCACCAGCGGGGCAAGGAAGGTAATGTATTTAGGATGGCGACGCAGCATACGCTCCGCCAGGCTCACCAGGTAGTCCATACCGCCAGCGACCTGCATGGCCGCGATAGCGGCAATAACCGCCATGATGATTTCGATAACGTCAAACGGGATGGCGCCGGGTTTAATCTGAAAGATAAGGGTAAGTACGAGCACACCGAGACCGCCGGCAAAACCGATGCCGATACCCCCGAGTCTTGCTCCCAAATAAATCGCCAACAGGACGATGACGAGTTCTGCTCCAAACATAAAGACCTGCCTTGCTCATTAACAAGTTGATATTGAATTGTTGTGTTTTGGTAACGCCCATAAAGAAAAAAGGCACGTCACAAGTGACGTGCCTTTCGGAAGCTTAGCCTGAACGGTTACTGTTCGCTTTCATCGGTATATCGTTTCGCTTTATACGCCGGGTGCATCAGGTTCTGGGCGGAGAAGATATCGTCCAGTTCGGCTTCGGTCAACAATCCTCGCTCGAGAACGACCTCACGCACGCTCTTACCGGTTTCGGCACAAATCTTCCCGACGATGTCGCCGTTGTGGTGGCCGATGAACGGGTTGAGGTAAGTAACGATCCCGATTGAGTTGTACACGTAGCCTTCGCACACCTCTTTATTGGCGGTGATGCCGTTGATGCATTTTTCCAGCAGGTTGTAGCAGGCGTTAGTCAGGATATGAATGGATTCAAACATCGCCTGGCCAATCACCGGCTCCATAACGTTCAGCTGCAGCTGACCGGCTTCAGAAGCCATGGTGACGGTGGTGTCGTTACCAATAACCTTGAAGCAAACCTGGTTCACCACTTCTGGCACCACCGGGTTCACCTTGGCTGGCATAATGGAAGAACCCGCCTGCAGCTCTGGCAGGTTGATTTCGTTCAGGCCAGCGCGCGGGCCGGAGGAGAGCAGGCGCAGGTCGTTACAGATTTTGGACAGCTTAACCGCCAGACGCTTCAGCGCGCTGTGCACCATCACGTAGGCGCCGCAATCGGAGGTAGCTTCAATCAGGTCTTCGGCAGGCACCACCGGCAGGTTAGACACTTCCGCCAGCTTCTGTACTGCCAGCTGCTGATAGCCATCCGGCGTGTTCAGGCGTGTACCGATGGCGGTTGCGCCCAGGTTCACTTCCAGCAGCAGTTCGGACGTGCGCAGCAGGTTTTTGGTCTCTTCGTTCAGCAGCACGTTAAACGCGTGGAACTCCTGGCCGAGGGTCATTGGCACCGCGTCCTGAAGCTGGGTACGACCCATTTTCAGAATGTCCTGGAACTCAACGGCTTTACGCTGGAAGCCATCGCCCAGCTGGTTAATCGCGTCCACCAGTTTCACCACAGAGGCATACACCGCGATGCGGAAGCCGGTTGGGTAGGCGTCGTTGGTGGACTGACATTTGTTAACGTGGTCGTTCGGGTTCAGGTACTGGTATTCACCTTTCTGATGGCCCATCAGTTCCAGGCCGATGTTTGCCAGTACTTCGTTGGTGTTCATGTTGACGGAGGTACCCGCGCCGCCCTGATAGACGTCAACCGGGAACTGATCCATGCACTTGCCGTTGTTCAGCACTTCATCGCACGCGGCGATAATCGCATTTGCAGCGCTTTTAGGAATGGTTTGCAGCTCTTTGTTCGCCAGAGCCGCGGCTTTTTTTACCATCACCATGCCACGCACAAATTCAGGGATGTCGCTGATTTTGCTGTTGCTGATGTAGAAGTTTTCAATCGCTCTCAGAGTATGAACACCATAATAGGCATCCGCTGGAACTTCCCTGGTACCCAACAAGTCTTCTTCGATACGAATGTTGTTTAACATGTGAACCTTCTTTTCAAGCTGCCGATGGATTGTACTAAACACACAGTATATATGTGGTTTTGAATATTTTCTGACCGACGATTATTCCCTCAATCGGCCTGATGTTCGAGATCATATGCTGATGATAGCGAATTGCCGTAAGCTGGATCACTTATTATCGACCCGATTCCATGATAATTATTAATCTGTGAAATGGGTCACCGCTTTAATATTTCCAAAAAAAATATCCGTGCAAACCGATTGAATTTTGGCTAACCGTCTCCATCTCTTACCTACGCGCTTCGCGAACACATTCAGACAGGGGCCTGAAGGCACCTGCCACACAGGAGATGCCAGTGCGCTGGATACCATTTATTGCTTTCTTTCTCTATGTTTACATTGAGATTTCGATTTTCATCCAGGTTGCCCACGTGCTGGGCGTCCTGCTGACGCTGATTCTGGTGATCTTCACCTCCGTCATCGGCATGTCGCTGGTGCGTAATCAGGGTTTCAAAAATTTCCTGTTAATGCAGCAGAAGATGGCCGCAGGCGAAAGCCCGGCAGCCGAAATGATCAAAAGCGTGTCGCTGATTATTGCTGGCCTGCTGCTGATCCTGCCGGGGTTCTTCACCGACTTCCTCGGCCTGCTGTTGCTGCTGCCGCCGGTGCAGAAGCACCTGACTCTGAAGCTGCTGCCGCATCTGCGATTCAGCCGTATGCCGGGCGGTGGGTTCAGTACCGGGCCGGGTGATACCTTTGAAGGGGAATACCAGCGCAAGGACGACCAGCGTGACCGCTTAGATCATAAGGACGATAGATAAGGAATGTAAAGCCCGGTAAGCGTTGCGCCACCGGGCTTTATTTCACAGACTGCTCCGCTTCGGTAAGAACGCCCACAGCCCCGCCAGCACGACGATAGCGTACACGCTCTTCCAGCCCACCATCGCCAGTAGCACCAGACACAGCACACACCCGACGGCCGCCAGCGCCTTATAGCGTCCCTTCAGCAGCCGACAGCCCGCCAGCATGCACAGCAGGTAGATCATGATGAAAATACCGTTGGCGTAAACAATCAGCGCGTCAAGGTTGATGTCGAGAAGATAAATACCCAGGGAACTCACCGCACAGCAGCCCAGTACGGTATTCAGCGCATTTATCGGAAGCTGCCGTGCAGAAAGGCGAGCCAGGCGGCTATCCGGTTTATAAAGCGCCTGAGACCACACCAGCCGGGCGAAGCTCTGAATATAAATATTGAGGCTGGCAAAGCAGGCGAGATACCCAATTACGCAGGCCACCCACAACGCTTTTACGCCAAACAGCTGCACCACGATGCCCGGCAGCGACGCGGCGGCGGCTTTATCGTCACCGAACGCGTTGAAATGCAGCACCAGTACCGTACAGGCCCAATACACGGTGCCCGCCAGCAGCAGGCCAATCATCAGGGCGCGCGGAAAATCACGCTCGGGCTGTTTAAATTCGGACGCCAGGTGAGCGAACGCCTCAAGGCCGACGAAACACCAGAACATGACGGATAACGCAGCAAATAGCTGCGGGCGATCGATGTCGTTCACCGCGGGGAAAGGAATATTCGCCAGGGTAATGTCGCCCGCAAGCCAGATGGCGACGATCAGCGCGACGATTAACACCGCGACCAGCGTTTGCAGATTGGCGCTGGAGCTGGCCCCGCGTGAGCCGACCCACCAGATAATCGCCAGCGTACCCAGTTCAGCCAGCAGCAGCTGTTGGTCGTGCCAGCCAAACAGCGCCTGTCCAAAGCCGGTCGCGATATGCAGGGCCGCCGGAAGGCCGACGGGGATCACCGACAGAAACAGCCAGCCGGTCACGCGCTCCAGCCGCGGACCAAACGCCATACCGACAAAATGCGCTACGCCGCCCGCGCTCGGGAAGTGCCGGCCGAGGATGGCAAACACGATTGCCACCGGGAATACCAGCACGATAAGCACCGGCCACGCCCACAGGCTGTTATTTCCTGCTACCAGCGCCGCCAGGGCGGGAACCGCAAATACGCCCGTACCTAACAATGACGTTGAGAGTAGGCCAATGCCCTGCGCCAGCCCCAACTCCTGCCTGAGTCCACTCATTTACCTCGTCCTGCCACCGTCAAAAGAGAGTCGATGGTAACACTTTCGCAAATTTTTTTTCGGCTACCCCTTGAAGGGGTAAAAAGCTATCCCCATCTCTCAGGGCACTAGCCGGAAAACCGCATGCGGACCGGCGTCATCCATAACTGATAATGACTTTCTCAAAGGAGAGCTATCAATGAGTATTCGTCCGTTACATGATCGTGTGATCGTCAAACGTAAAGAAGTTGAAACCAAGTCTGCTGGCGGTATCGTTCTGACCGGTTCTGCAGCAGCAAAATCAACGCGTGGCGAAATCATCGCTGTCGGTAAGGGCCGCATCCTGGAAAACGGAACTGTGCAGCCGCTGGACGTTAAAGTTGGTGACATCGTCATTTTCAACGATGGCTACGGCGTGAAATCCGAGAAGATCGACAATGAAGAAGTGTTGATCATGTCCGAGAGCGACATTCTGGCAATTGTTGAAGCGTAATTAACGCACGAAACTGTACGAATTTGAGGAAATAAGAACATGGCAGCTAAAGACGTAAAATTCGGTAACGACGCTCGTGTAAAAATGCTCCGCGGCGTAAACGTACTGGCAGACGCAGTGAAAGTCACCCTGGGCCCGAAAGGCCGTAACGTAGTGCTGGATAAATCCTTCGGCGCGCCAACCATCACCAAAGATGGTGTTTCTGTTGCACGTGAAATCGAGCTGGATGACAAGTTCGAAAACATGGGTGCGCAGATGGTGAAAGAAGTTGCCTCTAAAGCGAACGATGCAGCAGGTGACGGTACCACCACCGCGACCGTACTGGCGCAGGCGATCATCACCGAAGGCCTGAAGGCTGTTGCTGCGGGCATGAACCCAATGGATCTGAAACGTGGTATCGACAAAGCTGTCGCGTCCGCTGTTGAAGAACTGAAAGCGCTGTCCGTACCGTGCTCTGACTCTAAAGCTATTGCTCAGGTTGGTACCATCTCCGCTAACTCCGACGAAACCGTAGGTAAACTGATCGCTGAAGCGATGGATAAAGTCGGTAAAGAAGGCGTTATCACCGTTGAAGACGGTACCGGTCTGGAAGACGAACTGGACGTGGTTGAAGGTATGCAGTTCGACCGCGGTTACCTGTCCCCATACTTCATCAACAAGCCAGAAACTGGCGCCGTTGAGCTGGAAAGCCCGTTCATCCTGCTGGCTGACAAGAAAATCTCCAACATCCGCGAAATGCTGCCAGTACTGGAAGCCGTTGCGAAAGCAGGCAAGCCGCTGGTTATCATCGCTGAAGATGTTGAAGGCGAAGCGCTGGCAACGCTGGTGGTCAACACCATGCGCGGCATCGTGAAAGTGGCTGCGGTTAAAGCACCTGGCTTCGGCGATCGTCGTAAAGCGATGCTGCAGGATATCGCTACCCTGACCGGTGGTACCGTGATCTCTGAAGAGATCGGTATGGAGCTGGAAAAAGCGACCCTGGAAGACCTGGGCCAGGCGAAACGCGTTGTGATCAACAAAGACACCACCACCATCATCGACGGTGTGGGTGAAGAAGCCGCTATTCAGGGCCGCGTTGGTCAGATCCGTAAGCAGATCGAAGAAGCAACTTCCGATTACGACCGTGAAAAACTGCAGGAGCGCGTGGCGAAACTGGCAGGCGGCGTTGCGGTAATCAAAGTGGGTGCTGCAACCGAAGTTGAAATGAAAGAGAAGAAAGCTCGCGTTGACGATGCCCTGCACGCGACCCGTGCTGCGGTAGAAGAAGGCGTGGTTGCTGGTGGTGGTGTCGCGCTGGTGCGTGTAGCCGCTAAACTGGCTGGCCTGACCGCTCAGAACGAAGACCAGAACGTGGGTATCAAAGTTGCGCTGCGCGCGATGGAAGCTCCACTGCGTCAGATCGTATCCAACGCCGGTGAAGAGCCGTCTGTGGTAGCGAACAACGTGAAGGCGGGTGAAGGTAACTACGGTTACAACGCTGCAACGGAAGAATACGGCAACATGATCGACTTCGGTATCCTGGATCCAACTAAAGTTACCCGTTCTGCACTGCAGTACGCGGCATCTGTAGCTGGCCTGATGATCACTACCGAGTGCATGGTAACCGACCTGCCTAAAGGCGACGCGCCTGACTTAGGTGCTGCTGGCGGTATGGGCGGCATGGGCGGAATGGGCGGCATGATGTAATCATGTTGTTCTGAACCTCTCAGAACGAACCCCGGGCAGCGATGTCCGGGGTTTTTTATTGCCCGTCGAGCCGTTACTCAAACAAGATGTGCATAGCGTAAAAGCGGGGATTCCGGCACTGAAAAATCCATTTTTATCTCCTCAGAAGAGTAGCTGCATCATCCACATTGAGAGCAGGGCATTAATGACGCAGAGAGTAATTATGTGCGGGTAATATTTCGGGTTCACGCCCGCGGTGCCGAGGCAGCGGCCCGTGTTTTGCACCGGATTGCCCATCAGGTAGATGGCGGGCAGCAGGATGGTGGCATCATGGCCGCTGAGCGTGCCGGCAACGACCAGGCTGGCGCAAACCCCTACGCCGCCGCCCATACTCATCACCGAGGCAAGAAGGACCGTCGCCGCCGCGCCCGGAAGTCCCCACAGCGCCATAATCGGCTCGCATATCCTGCCGACAATATCCAGCAGGCCAGTGACCTTGAGCGCCTGAATGAGGACAAACGCCATAACCACGTTCGGCAGCAGGCTGGTGGTGGCGATGGTGAAGCCGCGGCGGGCGCCATCGATAAACATGTCCATCATATTTTTACGCGGCTGGGCGATCATTTTTCCTCCTGAATACGACGATGTTCCATGTGGGCGATCCACAGCCGCAGGAAGTTGGCGCCAACAAATTTGAATACCAGAATGACCGCCAGCGGCGCGATCGCCGGGACGGTAATGAAGGCAAAGAGGGCTGCTCCGGAAGAAAAGTAGTTAGTAATAATGGCGCTACCGCTGGTCTGGAAGGTGGCGAAAATGGCGCGCTCATGGTCCGTTATCGCCCCTTCGTCGGTCAACTCTTTGGTCATCCCTGCGGCAGCATCGGTGTTTTGCAGGTTGGCGATAAGCGCCAGAGAGCAAATGCCCGGCACGCCAAGCAGCGGGCGCAAAACGGGCGTCATAAGCTTTTGGGCGGCACGCAGCCCGCCCAGCCCTTCGGTGACGGCAATGATCCCGAGCGATAAAATGACCGACGGCGCCAGCTCAAGGGCAAACAAGAAACCGTCTTTCGCCCCCGAGCCGCCCTCGCCGCGAAACGTTAGCGCGCCGCTCACCGGCCCAAAGCTGCCGTTTAAGACGGTAAAATCCAGCACCCGCCACCATTCGGTGCTTTTGGCGAAAAAGCCCGAGAAAAATACGATGGTGAGCACGAACGCCAGATAGCCCACCCATGTCACTTTTTCCTCTCCTGAGGATGATGCACTCATGAAACCCCCTGTTCTAGTCGCGTACAAAAGTTGTACGTCGCACCACTAAAAACGATCGGGGGCTAAAACACGATATCCCAAAGGTTATTATCAGAATTCATTTAAGATGTCGGAGGAGTGCCGGGCGGAATCTGGCTCGCAGAAATGCTCAGCATTTTTCTTTTGGTCATCTTTTTAGTATAAGGTTTACACGCGGACAACTACTGTCCAGCTTATTGAAAACGAGGAATAACATGCGCATAAAAGTCTGTGCAGGGATTGTAGGTGCAGCATTGCTGCTGGCGGGTTGTAGCACCAGCAATGAGCTGACGGCAGCGGGCCAGAGCGTTCGCTTTGTGGAAGATAAGCCGGGCAGCGAATGCCAGCTGTTAGGCACCGCCACCGGCGAGCAAAGCAACTGGATGTCGGGACAGCACGGCGAAGAGGGCGGCTCTATGCGCGGTGCGGCCAACGCCCTGCGTAATCAGGCTGCGGCAATGGGCGGTAACGTGATTTACGGCGTAAGCAGCCCGACGCAGGGGATGCTGTCCAGCTTTGTGCCGACCGCCAGCCAGATGAACGGCCAGGTCTATAAGTGCCCGAACTGATAGCCTTTTCCCTCTCCCCGTGGGAGAGGGTTAGGTAAGCTAGCGTTGCCGAAGCTGCAAATCCAGCGGCGTCTTGCTCGGCTCTCCGCCAATCTCGCGTGCCAGCTTCGGCACCATATAACCTGAAACCAGCGTTAACAGTTCGCGCATAATCTGTCGGGCCTCGTCATCCGTCACCATGAAGTGTGCCGCACCCTGTACGCGATCCAGAACGTGCAGGTAATACGGCATCACGCCCGCATCAAATAAGGCATTACTGAGATCGGCCAGCACGCGGGCGCTGTCGTTTACGCCGCGCAGCAGTACGCTCTGGTTGAGCAGCGTGACGCCCGCCTTACGCAGACGCGCCATCGATGCACGAAAGTCTGCGTCAATTTCATTCGCATGGTTGATATGGTTCACCAGCAGCACCTGCAAACGGGACTGTTCGAGGCGCGTGACCAGCGCGTCGGTAATACGCGCCGGGATCACGATCGGCAGACGGCTGTGAATGCGCAGACGCTTAACGTGCGGAACGGACTCAAGCTGAGTCAGCAGCCAGTCCAGCTCATGATCTTTAGCCATCAGCGGATCGCCGCCGGAGAAGATGATCTCATCCAGCTCCGGGTGCGCCGCGATGTAGTCCAGCGCCACCTGCCAGTTGCGCTTGTTGCCCTGATTTTCGGCATACGGGAAGTGACGACGGAAGCAATAGCGACAATTTACCGCGCAGCCGCCCTTTACCAGCAGCAGGGCACGGTTGCGGTATTTATGCAGCAACCCCGGTACCACACTGTTCTGCTCTTCCAGAGGATCGGTGCTGTATCCTGGTGCCGTAATAAACTCGTCCTGAGAGGTAAGCGTTTGTTTAAGCAATGGATCGTCAGGATTCCCTTTTTCCATGCGGGCAACAAACGCGCGGGGAACGCGCAGGGCGAAAAGGCGCTTCGCCTCACGGCCTGCACGCAACGTTTCATGCTGTTCGAGGTCTAAAAGACGCAGCAATTCATCAGGACTGGTGATTACATCGGCAAGTTGCGATAACCAATCTTCTCTGGACGGGGTGTTTAGGGTTACAATATGCGCCATTTTGTGGCTTAGCTACCAGTTAACAAATTTAGAGGGCCTTATGGCAACGTACTATAGCAACGATTTTCGTGCTGGTCTTAAAATCATGATGGACGGCGAACCGTACGCGGTTGAAGCCAGCGAATTCGTTAAACCAGGTAAAGGCCAGGCATTTGCGCGCGTTAAGCTGCGCCGCCTGCTGACCGGTACCCGTGTTGAGAAAACCTTCAAATCTACTGACTCCGCTGAAGGCGCTGATGTTGTCGATATGAACCTGACTTACCTGTACAACGACGGTGAGTTCTGGCACTTCATGAACAACGAAACCTTCGAGCAGCTGTCTGCTGACGCGAAAGCGATTGGCGACAACGCCAAATGGCTGCTGGATCAGGCTGAGTGCATCGTGACCCTGTGGAACGGTCAGCCTATCGCCGTTACGCCTCCGAACTTCGTTGAGCTGGAAATCGTTGAAACCGATCCAGGCCTGAAAGGTGATACCGCAGGTACCGGCGGCAAGCCAGCAACGCTGTCCACCGGCGCTGTGGTAAAAGTGCCGCTGTTCGTTCAGATTGGTGAAGTGATCAAAGTGGATACCCGCTCCGGCGAATACGTATCCCGCGTGAAGTAATTTACGTCATGATATAAGGCGCAGCGCCCGCTGCGCCTGATTTTGCAGGCAGGGAAGATGAAACGCACCGTTAAAATTCTACTTCTGTTAGCGCTCTCCGGCGCCATTCTCTCCGGTTGCAACACCGCGCGCGGCGTGGGTGAAGATATCCAGGATCTCGGCCATATCATTTCCCATGCGGCCAGCTAATTCCGTCTAATTTTCCTAAAAATTCTTCCTTTTCCGTCAAACGACAAGATCTTGTCTATTCTTAAGTTGCTATACACAAAATAACTTTGGCTATAAAAGGAAGATATTATGGTTAAGAAAACAATTGCAGCGATCTTTTCTGTTCTGGTGCTTTCTTCGGTACTGACTGCATGTAACACCACCCGTGGCGTAGGGGAAGATATCTCCGACGGTGGTAACGCTATTTCTGGTGCAGCAACTAAAGCTCAGAACTAATAAAAGCGACGGTACGGCGCCTTGTTTCACCGTACCGTCAATTCTCCGCTTCCTGTAGCGATAAAAACGGGGAATAGCGCGTATCCATATGCAGCTTCATGCGGATGTTGCGTTTGTACGTATATACCGTCTTACCGTTAATACGTAAATTGCTGGCAATCTTCTGGTTGCTTGCGCCATCCATCCACAAAGTCAGCACTCTCTCTTCCTGACGCGTCAGCAGCGGTGCCGCAACTTTTGGTATTTCCGCAGTGGCGCATGACGTCAGGGCGTCATTGATAACCGTCGCTAATCCTTCCAGATCGGTATGCTTCGACAGCGAAGACCATACCGGGTAATGCGCAAGATAATCCGTCATCTCCTGCTCCTGCCCCGACTGCAGCAGTATAAAAGGCAGCGTTTCGCTGGCAATCAGCAGGGAAGAGAGCTGCTGGAAGTGGTGCATATCCTGCCGAAAGCTATATAAATCGGCGATCACCAGCGAAGGCTTCCATTGCAAAATATGCTCTCTGGCAAGAAAGAGATTATTTAACCCGGTTACGACGAATTGACCCGGAAACAGGCCGGAATGATTGAGCCATGCTTCAAATCCCGTGCGGGTGAAGTGACAACGGTCAACCAAAAGAATTTTGAACATAAAATATTCGCAGTCGGCTAGTGGTTTGGCTTCCTGCCATCAGAAAGCCTAACATCATAGAGAAGTCGGATGAGTTATAAATGCCGGAACTACGTGCCTTACAGAGGCTATTTCTTGCCTTAACGCGTTCAGCAGAAAAGGATTGAAAAAAAATTTCTCGCTAACCAAAATAAGAGGCTCAATCTCTGCCTTGCGGGACGACCCGTAAGCGCATCACTCATCGGGGACGGCCCCAACTTGTCGTTAAGTTAAGGAGCCTGTTATGTCCTGGATCGTTCTTGTTATTGCCGGTTTACTCGAAGTGGTATGGGCTATTGGCCTGAAATACACCCACGGTTTTACCCGCCTGACGCCCAGCGTTATTACCATTGCCGCGATGATTGTCAGTATCGTCATGCTTTCATGGTCGATGCGCACCCTGCCCGTAGGGACGGCTTACGCTGTCTGGACGGGAATTGGCGCGGTAGGCGCTGCCATTACCGGCATTCTCCTGCTGGGGGAATCCGCGAGCCTGGCGCGTATTGCCAGCCTCGCATTGATTGTCGCGGGTATCATTGGGTTAAAACTCAGCACGCACTAATGCGGCTGTTTCACCCAGATTAATTTCGTCACATCAAACCCTTGCCGGGTCGCAACGTCCAGCATCTGCTGCTTCATTTCCGCAGAGATCGCCGGCGTGCGGGAGAGGATCCACAGGTAGTTGCGATCCGGCCCACAGATCAGCGCGTGGCGGTACTCTCTGTCCAGCGCAATGACGTTATACCCGCCGTAGAACGGGCCGAAGAAGGAGATCTTCAGCGCGGCGCGGTTCGACGCGCCGGTGAAATAGGCCTGGCCAACCGACTGCTGCCACATCTGCCGATCCGGGTTATAGCCGCGATTAACGACCTGGATCCCGCCGTCATCCATCGCGCTGTAGGTGGCCGTGACTTTCTCTAAACCGCGTTCGAATCGATGATCCATACGGGCGATTTCATACCACGTACCGAGGAAGCGCTGTGCGTCGAAGTTGCTAACCACCGTAACGCCGGGAGGGGGAGTGGGGGAACTGCAGGCCACAGCTAAAAATGCGGCCGTCACTACGGCAATAACGGACAGAATGCGCATAAGAATTTCCTTACCGTTTTTTGTTAAGTGTAGATGACGGCAGGAAAATGTGGATGCGGCCGGGTAGGGTGAAGCCGCTACCCGGCAGTGTTTTACTTCAGCGCGCTCAAAATACGATAACCCGCGTCAACGCGCACCGGGTTGGGGTAACTTTTATTCGCCAGCATCACGATGCCGATCTGTTTTTCCGGAATAAAGGCCACGTAGCTGCCGAACCCGCCAGTCGATCCGGTTTTGTGCACCCAGGAGGCTTTTACAGGCGGTGCCGGAGGAACTACCTCGACCGCCGGCAAGGCGGCCAGCGCCACCTTGCCGTCACTCCCCTCGACCACCGTTTTGGCCTCCACCGGCCAGTTGAGCATCTCCCAGCCCAGACCCTGGTACATTGAACCTATCCGCCAGTAGCGCGACTGCGCCAGCGCGATGCCCTGCTTAAGTGAGGCGTCAGCGACCTTCTCCGGTGCCATGTTTGCCATCACCCAGTCTGCCATATCCTGCACGTTGGTTTTGACGCCATAGGCTTCCGCGTCCAGCATACCCGGCGAAACGTGAACGGCTTTACCATCACGGTAGCCCCAGGCGTAATTTTTCTCTTCCGCTTCTGGAACGTTAATCCAGGTGTGATGCAGCGCCAGCGGTTTAAATACCCGCTCGGTCATTGCCTGCTCGTAACGCATGCCGGAAGGTTTAACCGCCAGCGCCCCGAACAGGCCGATGCTGGCGTTTGCATAAAGACGCGTTGTGCCCGGCTTCCACTGCGGCTGCCACCGTTGATAGAAGCGCAGCAGTGAGGCGTTATCCGTCACCTCATCCGGTACCTGTAGCGGCAAACCGCCGGCGGTGTAGGTCGCCAGATCCAGCATCCGAATGCCCTGCCACTGCTTGCCTGTCAGCTCAGGCCAGTATTTGGTCACCGGATCGCCCAGAGAAATTTCACCGCGAGCGACAGCATCCCCACCCAATACCCCGGTGAAGGTTTTACTTATAGAGCCCAGCTCGAACAGGGTATCTGGGGTGACCGGTTTGTTGGCCGCGACGTCGGCTTTGCCGAAGGTGTAGTAGTGCGGTTTACCCTGATAAATAACGGCCACCGCCATGCCGGGAATGGACTGGGCCTTCATCAGCGGCGTAATCGTATCCGCGACCACCTGCGCCAGCTGTTTATCCGACACCGGCGCGGCCAGAGCAGAGCAAGAAACGCCGAGCAGCAGGGCGCAGCAAAGGGATTTTTTCATCATCAGTAATCTTCCGTAATAGCGAGTCAAGGGGATGTCCGGGCCCGTCAGACAGGCGTAGTCTGTTGGATTTGACTGTATCTGACAAACGGTTAAATTTAGCATTAGCTGTTAATTTTTCTAACGGATGAGGCCATGACGCGAAGCTATCTCCCCCTTAATTCGCTTCGAGCCTTTGAAGCGGCCGCAAGGCATCTCAGCTTTACGCATGCGGCCATTGAGCTGAACGTGACGCACTCGGCCATTAGCCAGCATGTGAAAGCGCTGGAGCAGCATCTGAACTGTCAGCTGTTTGTCCGCGTTTCGCGCGGGCTGATGCTGACCACCGAGGGCGAGAACCTGCTGCCGGTGCTGAATGATTCGTTTGACCGTATAGCCGGAATGCTGGATCGCTTTGCTAACCATCGCGCGCAGGAGAAGCTGAAAATCGGCGTGGTGGGCACGTTCGCGACCGGCGTTTTATTCTCCCGTCTGGATGATTTTCGCCGCAGCTATCCGCACATCGATCTTCAGCTTTCTACCCATAACAACCGCGTCGATCCGGCTGCCGAAGGGCTTGATTACACCATCCGCTACGGTGGAGGGGCGTGGCACGGCACCGAGGCCGAGTTTCTTTGCCATGCGCCGCTTGCGCCGCTGTGCACGCCGGATATTGCCGCCGAACTGCACAGTCCGTCCGACATCCTCAGGTTTACGCTGCTGCGCTCCTACCGACGCGACGAGTGGAGCGCGTGGATGCAGGCAGCAGGCGAACTCCCGCCTTCGCCAACGCATCGTGTGATGGTGTTCGATTCGTCAGTCACGATGCTGGAAGCGGCGCAGGCGGGCGTGGGCATAGCCATCGCGCCCGTCGATATGTTTACCCATCTGTTAGCCAGCGAGCGCATTGTGCAGCCGTTTGCGACGCAGATCGATCTCGGGAGCTACTGGCTGACCAGACTGCAGTCGCGGGCGGAAACCCCTGCCATGCGTGAATTTGCCGGGTGGCTGGTGGAGAAGATGAAAAAATAAAAGGCCCACCGGATGGCGGGCCTGTTCACTCAGATAGTGACCACGGCAATCAGCGTGACCACCGTCAGAATGGTCGCCAGACCGTAGAAGACCCATTTACCGCTCGGTACATGGATTTTCAGATCGTGCATCGCATGGTGGATACGGTGCAGGCCGCACCACAGCGGCAGAACGATCGTCAGGAAGATGAACGCGCGCCCAATAAAGCTGCTCGCAAAGGCCATCACGCGCTCGTAGCTCAGCGCATCGCCCGGGAACAGCCCCAGCGGCAGCATAATCCCGACCAGCAGGATGATGACCGGGACAATAATGGCGCTCCACATGCCGCCTGCGCCAAACAGGCCCCAGAAGACCGGCTCGTCTGAACGTTTTGGATTTGGATTGATCACAATAGTCTCCTTACCAGAACAGTGCGACAAACAGAATGACTACAGAGACCACTGCCGTCACTCCCCAGAGCCCTTTAATGACCGGCTCTGGCCCCATTTTCTCGCCTTTTACAATAATGTTCGCGGCTTTTGGCGCCAGTTCAAACCAGGTTTTGGTATGAAGCAGCGCGGCTGCGAGCACAATCAGGTTCAGAACAACGATGATTGGGTTTTGCAGGAAGCCCACAAAGCTCGCCCAGGCTTCCGGGCCGTGCTTGAGGGCAAAAACGCCGTACATCAGTTCGAGGCTGAACCAGACCGCAGGAACTGCCGTGCCTTCACGCAGCATATAGAAGCGATAAAACGGCAGTTTTTTCCACCAGGTGGACGGCATCGGCCGCACGTAGGCTTTGCGTTTAGTCGTCATCATGCACTCCTTAGCGTGGTTTCAGGGTGGCGATAAGAAAGTCTTTCGAGCTTTCTACCTTGCCCTGCTGAATGGCGGCGGCCGGGTCGACGTGCTTCGGACAGACTTCGGAGCAGTAGCCCACAAAAGTACAGCTCCAGACGCCGTTCTGGCCGTTAAGCTGCGCCATACGTTCTTTTTTACCGTTGTCGCGGCTATCCTCGTTGTAGCGGTGCGCCAGCGTGATCGCCGCCGGGCCAATGAACTCAGGGTTCAGGCCAAACTGCGGACAGGCGGCGTAGCACAGGCCGCAGTTAATGCAGCCGGAGAACTGATGGTATTTCGCCATCTGGGCCGGCGTTTGGGTGTTGGGCCCCTGATCCGGCGTGCGCGAGTTGCCGATAATGTACGGCTTAATCGCTTCCAGGCTTTCGATAAAATGGGTCATATCAACCACCAGATCGCGCTCGATCGGGAAGTTGCCCAGCGCTTCAACCTTGATGCCTTTGGTGTAATCACGCAGGAAGGTTTTGCACGCCAGCTTCGGCACCTTGTTGACCATCATGCCGCAGGAGCCGCAGATTGCCATGCGGCAGGACCAGCGGTAGCTCAGGTCTGGCGCCAGGTTATCTTTGATATAGCCGAGCGCATCCAGCAGGGAGGTTTGCTCGTCGTAAGGGACTTCATAGAAAGCGCTGTGCGGCGCGGTGTCCACTTCCGGATTGTAGCGCACCACTTCAACTTTCAGTTTTTGCATCTCAGCCATTCGCCTTCTCCTTCTTATCGGCGGCTTCTGCTTCTGCACCGTACACGCGTTTCGCTGGTGGCAGCGTGGTGATTTTCACGTCGCTGTAGCCCAGACGGGTGGTGCCATCCGCATCGCGCCAGGCGAGAGTGTGTTTAAGGAAATTAACGTCGTCACGTTCGGTGCAGCCTTCATCCAGGCGCTGGTGCGCACCGCGCGACTCTTTACGAGCCAGGGCGGAATGGGCCATACACTCCGCGACGTTCAGGCCGTGGCCCAGCTCAATGGTGTAGAGCAGGTCGGTGTTGAAGACGCTGGAGGTGTCGGTGATGCGCACGCGCTTGAAGCGCTCCTGCAGTTCCGCCAGCTTGTCGACGGTTTTCTGCATCAGCTCTGGCGTACGGTAGATCCCGCAGCCCTCCTCCATTGAGAGACCCATTTCGTCGCGGATCTTCGACCAGTTTTCGTTGCCTTCCTGGTTTACCAGCCCTTTCAGACGCTTCTCGACGTCTGCGGCCTGCGCATCCAGCGCCGCGCCGTTTGCTTCGCCTGCGGTTGCGGCACGCTCCATCGCGCGCTCGCCCGCCATGCGGCCAAAGACCACCAGTTCAGCCAGCGAGTTAGACCCAAGACGGTTTGCGCCGTGCAGGCCGACGGAGGAGCATTCGCCCACCGCAAACAGCCCTTTGATGCGGGTTTCGCACTGCTGATCGGTTTCAATACCGCCCATGGTGTAGTGCGCGGTTGGACGAACCGGAATCGGCTCTTTCACCGGGTCGACACCCACGTAGGCCTTCGCCAGCTCGCAGATGAACGGCAGACGCTCCAGCAGCTTCTTCTCGCCCAGGTGACGCAGGTCGAGATGCACCACGTCGCCGCGCGGCGTGGAGATGGTGTTGCCTTTGCGCCACTCGTGCCAGAAGGCCTGAGAGACTTTATCGCGCGGGCCGAGCTCCATGTATTTGTTTTTCGGCTCGCCGAGCGGGGTTTCCGGACCCATGCCGTAATCCTGCAAATAGCGATAGCCGTTTTTGTTGACCAGAATACCGCCTTCGCCGCGGCAGCCTTCCGTCATCAGAATGCCGGAGCCGGGCAGGCCGGTTGGGTGATACTGCACGAACTCCATATCGCGCAGCGGCACGCCGTGGCTGAGCGCCATGCCTATACCGTCTCCGGTCACGATGCCGCCGTTGGTGTTATAGCGATAAACGCGGCCCGCGCCGCCGGTCGCCATGACTACCGCGCTGGCGCGGATCTGGACCAGCGTGCCTTCCATCATGTTCATCGCCACCAGACCGCGCGCCTGGCCGTCGTCCACCAGAATGTCGAGAACGAAGTGTTCGTCGAAGCGCTGAATTTGTGGGAACTGGAGGGACGTCTGGAACAGGGTGTGCAGCATGTGGAAGCCGGTTTTATCGGCGGCAAACCAGGTGCGTTCGATCTTCATTCCACCGAAGCGGCGGACGTTGACGCTGCCGTCCGGACGTCGGCTCCACGGGCATCCCCACTGTTCAAGCTGGGTCATTTCCGTTGGGCAATGGTGTACGAAGTAATCAACGACATCCTGTTCGCAAAGCCAGTCGCCCCCTGCAACCGTGTCGTGGAAATGGTATTCGAAGCTGTCATGATCCTGCGCGACGGCGGCGGACCCTCCTTCTGCGGCCACCGTATGGCTGCGCATCGGGTAGACTTTTGAAATCAGTGCGATTTTAGCGTTCGGATTGGCTTGTGCTGCTGCGATTGCAGCGCGTAATCCAGCCCCGCCAGCGCCTATTACGGCAAGATCGGCTTGAAAAGTTTGCACGACATTCCTCCAGATTTTTGTTTTCCCGCAACGCGATGAGCTAAAGGTCGTTCACCTGCCCGAACGGGCGGTTGCGGAAGCGATTCCACTGCTCCTTTATGGGTAAAACAGTATAACCGCGTAGATGGAAGGGAAATTTGACGTGTTCGATTTTTTTGCTGTTCTGTGCGGTGATTTATCATCGTGATTAATGAATTTCGTCACAGTATTTTTCTGCGTAATTAAAAGGGACTTTTACTGCGCAAAATTTGTCTCTGCTCCGGCTTGCGAGTAGACTTCGTGCCCTTGTATGAAATCGGAGAAAATACTCATGAGCGAAACGGCCACCTGGCAGCCGAGCGCATCCATTCCAAACCTGTTAAAGCGCGCGGCAATTATGGCGGAGATCCGCCGCTTCTTTGCCGACCGCGGAGTCCTGGAGGTGGAAACGCCGTGCATGAGTCAGGCGACGGTCACGGATATTCATCTGGTCCCGTTTGAAACCCGTTTTGTTGGCCCTGGCCACTCTCAGGGCATGAATCTGTATCTGATGACCAGCCCGGAATACCATATGAAGCGTCTGCTGGCGGCCGGGTGTGGCCCGGTGTATCAGCTGTGCCGTAGCTTCCGTAATGAAGAGATGGGCCGCCACCACAATCCGGAATTTACCATGCTGGAGTGGTACCGCCCGCACTACGACATGTATCGCCTGATGAACGAAGTCGACGATCTGCTGCAGCAGGTGCTGGATTGCGCGGAAGCCGAGACGCTCTCCTATCAGCAGGCCTTCCAGCGCCATCTGGAAATCGATCCGCTCTCGGCCGATAAAACCCAGCTGCGTGAGGCGGCGGCAAAGCTGGATTTGAGCAACGTGGCGGATACCGAAGAGGACCGCGACACGCTGCTGCAGCTGCTGTTCACCTTTGGCGTTGAACCCCAGATTGGCAAAGATCGTCCGACGTTTGTTTATCACTTCCCGGCCAGCCAGGCCTCGCTGGCGCAGATCAGTACCGAAGATCACCGCGTGGCGGAGCGCTTTGAGGTGTATTACAAAGGCATCGAGCTGGCGAACGGTTTCCACGAGCTGACCGACGCGCGTGAACAGCAGCAGCGTTTTGAGCAGGATAACCGCAAGCGCAACGCGCGCGGCCTGCCGCAGCAGCCGATTGATACCAACCTGCTGGAAGCGCTTAAGGCCGGTCTGCCGGACTGCTCCGGCGTGGCGCTGGGCGTGGATCGTCTGGTCATGCTGGCGCTTGGCGCGGAACAGCTGGGCGACGTGATCGCGTTTACGGTCGATCGCGCTTAAAGATTAGCCGGGTGGCGCTGTCGCTTACCCGGCCTGTTTCAGACGGCAATTTCCCTTTCCATCTCCGCAAACAACATTAAAAACTGCCACATTCTCTGTACACGGGTCTTTTTCTTAATTTGACTCGTATAGCCACAATATTTGTCTGGTCATCTGCTACCATCCGCGCAGTTTACTTCCTTACCGGATGGCTATATGTCCCACTCGCTTAAAAAGATGACCCTTACCGGGCTCATCCTCATGATTTTTACCTCAGTGTTCGGCTTTGCCAACAGCCCGTCGGCTTTCTATCTGATGGGCTACAGCGCGACGCCGTTTTATATCCTTTCTGCCCTGTTCTTCTTTATCCCGTTTGCGCTGATGATGGCGGAGATGGGCTCGGCTTACCGAAAAGAGGAGGGCGGCATTTATTCGTGGATGAACAACAGCGTCGGGCCCCGTTACGCGTTTATCGGTACGTTCATGTGGTTTTCATCCTACGTCGTCTGGATGGTCAGCACGGCGGCTAAGGTCTGGGTGCCGTTCTCCACGTTTCTCTTCGGCGCGGATAAAACCCAGGTCTGGTCTCTGGCGGGGCTGAGCTCCACGCAGGTGGTCGGTATTCTGGCGGTGTGCTGGATGGTGGTGGTTACGCTGGTCGCCTCGAAAGGCATCAACAAAATTGCCCGTATCACCGCGGTGGGCGGAATTTCAGTGATGTGTCTGAACCTGGTGCTGCTGCTGGCCAGCATCGCCATCCTGTGCCTGAACGGGGGGCATTTCGCGCAGGAGGTGAATTTCGTTTCATCACCTAATCCGGGCTATCAGTCCGGGCTGGCCATGCTCTCCTTTGTGGTATTTGCCATCTTCGCTTACGGGGGGATTGAAGCCGTAGGCGGGCTGGTCGACAAAACAGAGAACCCGGAAAAGAACTTCGCCAGAGGCATTATCTTTGCCGCCATCGTCATTTCCATTGGCTACTCGCTGGCGATTTTCCTCTGGGGCGTCAGCACCAGCTGGCAGCAGGTGTTGAGCAACAACACCACCAACCTCGGCAACATCACCTACGTTCTGATGAAAAGCCTGGGGATGACGCTGGGTAACGCCATGAACCTGACGCCGGAAGTCTCGGCCACCCTGGGGATCTGGTTTGCGCGTATCACCGGCTTGTCGATGTTCCTGGCCTATACCGGCGCGTTCTTTACGCTGATCTACTCCCCGCTGAAGGCGATCGTTCAGGGTACGCCAAAGGCGCTGTGGCCTGATTGTATAACGCAGCTAAATACTGCCGGTATGCCCGCAAACGCCATGTGGATGCAGTGCCTGCTGGTGTGCGTGTTTATTTTGCTGGTGTCGTTTGGCGGGGATACCGCGTCGGCGTTCTACAACAAGCTAACCCTGATGGCGAACGTGTCGATGACGCTTCCGTACCTGTTCCTGACGCTGGCGTTTCCCTTCTTCAAGGCGAAGCAGGGGCTGGAGCGACCGTTTGTGATCTTCAAAACCCGCACGGCAACGCTGCTGGCGACTACCGTAGTGGTGCTTGTCGTGGCGTTTGCCAACATCTTTACCGTTATTCAGCCAGTGGCAGAGGCCGGTGACTGGAGCAGCGCGCTGTGGATGGTCGGCGGTCCGATCTTCTTCTCGCTGCTGGCAATGGGGATTTATGAGAATTACCGCCGTCGCCCGACGGCCTGCGTAGCAGACGTCGCGCAGTAGGCTAAAACCCCCTCCCGACGGGGAGGGGGAAAAGATTACAGACTGCCGGCCGGGCGCGAACGCGCCGCAGACGTTAACGTTCGTCCCGTTTTGCGTCCATCCAGCGTTTCCAGACGCATCTGGAACGGCGGGAACGGCATATCAATACCGTGCTCGCGGAAGCCTGCCAGGATCAGCTGGTGGATCTCATGGCGCAGCGGCATACGGTGCCCCATCTCCGCGGCGTAGATACGCAGCTCGAAAATCTGGATCCCCTGCTGCAAATCCACCAGGAAGACTTCCGGTGGCGGGTTGTCGATCACCAGAGAACAGCGTTCCGCAGCGGTATAGAGGATCTGGGTTACCTCTTCGCTGTTGGCATCCGACGGTGCCGGTACGGTCAGCACCACGCGCGTGACCGAGTCAGACAGCGACCAGTTGATAAACTGCTCGGTAATGAACGCCTTGTTCGGCACGATGATCTCTTTCCGGTCCCAGTCGCTGATGGTGGTGGCGCGGGTGTTGATCTTGGTAACGCTGCCGGTTAAATCGCGAATAGTCACCGTATCGCCAATGCGAATCGGCTTTTCAAACAGAATGATCAGGCCGGAGACGAAGTTGGCAAAGATCTCCTGCAAACCGAAGCCGAGGCCCACGGTCAGGGCGGCGACCAGCCATTGCAGCTTTGACCATTCGATCCCAATCATCGAGAAGCCAACCAGCCCACCAAACAGCATGATTAAGTATTTGGTGATGGTGGTGATCGCATAGCCCGTGCCGGGGGTTAAATCCAGATGCTGCAACAGCGCCAGCTCCAGCAGGGCCGGGAAGTTACGTATCAGCTGCGTGGTGATGATCAGCACCAGAATCGCAATCAACACGGCGCCTAAGGTGATTGGCTCAAGGCTTTCCACTCCCTGCACCGTAGAGGTTACATCCCATAAAGAGATGTTCTCCAGGAAGCCAAACGCGGAGTGGATTTCCGACCACAGGAAGATAACCGACAGCAGGGCGACCAGCATGAGAATGGAGCGCACCAGCCGCAGGGACTGGGTGCTGATGGCATCCAGATCCAGCTCGACTTCATCTGCATCCGTCGCCCCCTCGGTACTGTTAACGTGGTTCGGCTCTTCTTCGCCGCGCGCGCGCTGGGCCAGGATTTCCGCACGACGGTGTTTGGCACGGTCAAAGGCCAGCCGACGCCGCTGGATCAGCATGCCGCGGCGGATAACGTGGTACACCACCAGCAGCAGGAACCAGATCGCAACCGACGTTTCCAGACGGGCGAGCAGCGCCTGCGCCGTGGCAAGGTAACCGACGGCCGCCGCCAGCATCGCCGCCAGCGGCGCGCCGAGCAGCAGGTTCCACAGCAGACGGTTAAACATGTTATCGCCAGTGCCGGACTTATCGAGATAGAGCGGGATCCCGGCGCGCTTCAGGCTGAGCGTCACCACCGCTAGCGCCCCGCAGATCAGCATGAAGCACAGGCGCCCCAGCGATCCGGAGAACTCCCGGTCATTAAGGTTATCGAACATGATCAGCGCCATAATCAGCGGCACAATCAGCCCGATACTCATCAGGTAGTAGCGCATCGCTCGCGCAACGCGGTTTCGCGGCCAGCCAAAGTGGGCGATAAACAGACCGTTTGGCCGCGCGAACGTGGCGCAAATC
This sequence comes from Enterobacter cloacae complex sp. 2022EL-00788, assembly GCF_026627565.1. Taxonomy (NCBI): domain Bacteria; kingdom Pseudomonadati; phylum Pseudomonadota; class Gammaproteobacteria; order Enterobacterales; family Enterobacteriaceae; genus Enterobacter; species Enterobacter cloacae complex sp. 2022EL-00788. The sequence continues at coordinate 26,348 of NZ_JAPNMC010000012.1, forward strand.
ATCACGACCCACAGCAGCGGCACGGTGGCGGTCACGCCATCACCAATCGCGACGGCGAGCGGGTAAGGCCAGGCTTCGCGCAGGCCGTATCCAAGCGTCATCCATAGCACCGGCAGCGGAGACGCAACCAGAATCGACCAGAACACCGTACGCAGCGTCAGCCAGAAGTGGTCCTGGGTCACTTTCCCCACCCGGGCGCTGGAGCGCTCAAGGAAACGGGTAAAATGGCGACGGGAATATATGCTGAAGCCCACCAGAATCAATGCCCCCAGCAGCGGGAAGATGGTCTCCTTGCTGGTAATCATCATCACGCTGGCGAGGCCCAGCTGGCTAAAGGTGTCGAGCGAAATGAGGCGGCGCAGATCCTGCACGATCTCAATCGGCCAGGCGAAGGTCATCGGCCGCACGTCAGACGTCCAGAAGAGATAACGGTGCGTCGCCTCGTTCACCTCTTTCAGCGCGTCCTCCAGCTGGCTATTGGAAACTTTCAGCTTGGTCAGCTCCAGGATCAGCGTATCGCCACCCTGTAGCAGAGAGTTCAGCAGCTCACGCTGGGTGCGCAGCTGCGCTTCCAGAATACGGCTCTGCTCGCCGGTGAGCGGCTTTCCGTCGGCCTGACGGATCTGGCGGATTTGCGGCTGCTTGTTGAGAAGATCTTCATAGTGCAGGCGCTGAACGCGCAGCTGCGCCATTTCGGTATCAAGCTGCTGCGGTTTCGGCATCTCCGGCAGGCGAGCAACCTGGGCGCGTAACGCCTCGCCCAGCAGGTTCGACGCGCCAAGCCACTGGGACTGCTCGCGCAGCGTGTTAAGCGCCTGACGAACCTGGAGCGTCTGATTGGTGGCCTGACGCTGCTGCGACGCGACCAAATCCATACGCTGCGCCTGCTGATTCAGCGCGGCGGAAAGCTCGCGGTTAACCTTAAACTGATCGACGATGCCGGCGGGCAGGTTTGCGCTGTTTTCGGCCAGCAGCTCGGTGCTCTCCAGCGCACGTTCAGCTTCACGCTGACGCTGGCTGTTGAGGTGATTTCTCAGGGCCTGGAGATACGCGTCAAGCTGCTCGCTCTGCTTTTGCGCCAGCTCGGAGCGCATACGCGACAGCTCCTGGCGGTTGTTAGCGGAAAGCTGCGCCAGCTCAAGCTCATCGACCAGCGCTTTGAGTCTGGCGGATTCCGCCTGAAGCCCAAGATTTTGCGCCTGGTTTTGCGGCGTGCTGCCTGTCTGCGCCCCGAGACGGCGTTCCACCTCGTTCAGCTGACGGCGGGCATCGGTCTGCTGCTGCGGAAGCTGGCTGAGCGAGTCGGCAATTTCACGCGCCCGCTCCTGCTCCTGCTGCGCCTGGCGGCTTTTTTCCAGAAGCTGGCTGCTGACCTGGAGGATCTCCTGGTTCAGCGCCTCGGAGGTCATGCCTGCCGGGACTTCGCGTGGCTCATCGCGCAGGTTAGTTAACTGCGAACGCAGGGTCTGTGAGAGTTTAGGGAAATTGTCGATAACCTGCTGATACTGCTGCGCGCGCTCGAGGGAGCCTTTCCGCTCCTCAAGCGCGTTCAGTGCAGACTGGAGCGACTCAACGGCCTCCGGCTGAGCGGGTTTCGCCGCCTTTGCCTGCTCCAGCTCCTGGGCTATCTGTTTGGCGTCGGGGGCCGTCGCTGCGTACGCCCCCATGCTGAGGCACCAGGCCATCAGTAATACGATAATCGGGCGCACGTCAGCGATCCTTCTGTTGTTAGCCTTCGTCTTTTTTGTCGTCAACCAGCGGGCTGGCGTCGTGTTCGGCTTTGATCTCTTCTTCAGACAGCGGCGCAGGCTCTGCATCCGGCGTCACGAAGGTTTCGGTAGAGATTGCCAGAGGCTGGCCGAGTTTGGTCACTGACAGGCTCTTAAGCTCATCAACCAGGTTAACTTTGCCCGGTGCGAACAGGTTAATCACCGTTGAGCCCAGCTTGAAGCGGCCCATCTCCTGGCCTTTCAGCAGGGCAACGGAGCCTTCTTCTTCACCGGCAGGCCACGTCCAGCGCTTGATCACGCCTTCGCGCGGCGGGGTGATGGTGCCAGCCCAGACGGTTTCGATGCTGCCTACAATGGTCGCACCCACCAGAATCTGCGCCATTGGGCCAAATTCAGTATCGAACAGGCAGATGACGCGCTCGTTACGGGCAAACAGGTTAGGGACGTTTTGCGCCGTCAGGTGGTTTACGGAGAACAGATCGCCCGGCACGTAGATCATTTCGCGCAGGATACCGTTACACGGCATATGAACGCGGTGGTAGTCGCGCGGGGAGAGATAGGTGGTGGCGAACGTACCGTTGCGGAACAGGTCCGCCATCAGGTAGTTCCCGGCCAGCAGCGCTTCGAGGCTGTAGTTATGGCCTTTCGCCTGCAAAATTTTGTCGTCTTCAATTTTACCAAGCTGGCTGATCACCCCATCCGCAGGCATGACCAACACGTTAGGGTCGGTATTCAGCGGGCGCACTTCGTCGCGCAGTGGGCGCACGAAAAATTCGTTAAACGTGCGGTAGCTGGCCGTATCCGGCTTCTGCGCTTCCTTCATGTCGACCTTGTAGTATTTCACAAACAGATCGATGACCAGTTTGGTCAGCCAGCCCGCTCGTTTGCTCGCGCCCCAGCCCGCCAGGCGAGTGAGCCACAGTTTCGGCAGAATGTATTGAAGCGAAAGTTTAAATGAGTTTAACAAGGTAGCCTCCAGGCCATTGTTTTGTCGTTCCTGATCCGGCAGCACGCCGCCGGAACCTGAAAAAAGGGGACGATTTTAGCGACGCTTAGCTTAGTTGTCAGTTATCAGAATCAGAAAAGTTTTTACGCGTTTTTACCTGGTCCATGCTTTCGAGAATACGGTGGTAATTTTCGAAACGGGTTTCCGCAATTTCACCGTTCTCTACCGCTTCGCGGATTGCGCAGCCCGGATCGTTGTCATGTTTACAGTCGCGATATTTGCAAGCGCCTAAATAGTCATGGAATTCGACAAATCCGTTGAAGATTTGTTCCGGCTCAAGATGCCAGAGACCAAATTCACGCACGCCCGGAGAGTCAATCACGTCGCCGCCGTGCGGGAAGTGGTAGAGGCGTGAGGCGGTGGTCGTGTGCTGGCCGAGGCCGGAGACGTCCGACACATCGTTAGTGAGGATCTCCTGCTGAAGGCCAAGCAGGTTGTTAAGCAGGCTCGATTTACCTACGCCGGATTGCCCTGCAAAGATGCTGATGCGGTCCGTCAGCGCATCTTCCAGCGGCTTCAGGCCATCTTTGGTGCGGCTGGAAACCATCAGTACGCGATAACCGATATGGCGGTAGATATCCATCTGCTCATTCACAAAGGCCATGGCCTCGTCATCCAGCAGATCGATTTTATTCAGGACGATAAGCGGCTCAACCTGCAAGGTTTCGCAGGCCACCAGGTAACGGTCGATAATATTGAGCGAAAGCTCGGGCAAAATCGCCGAAACGATCACAATCTGGTTGATATTGGCGGCAATAGGCTTCACGCCGTCATAGAAATCGGGGCGGGTAAGGACCGACGTGCGTTCATGTACGGCCTCAACAATGCCTTTAACCGTTACCCCTTCCGCTGCCGCTTTGCCTGGACGCCAGACCACGCGGTCACCGGTAACCAGTGAACGGATGGTGCGACGGATATTGCAGCGGTGGATGTTCCCGTCGGCGGATTCGACATCGGCGTGCATACCGAAGCGGCTAATCACAACGCCTTCTGTCGCTTCACCAAACAGGTTGTCGTCGTAATCGGGCTTCTCCGTAGTGGTTTTAAGACGGCGCTGGTGATTAGCGTTCACGCGGCGCTGCTGCCCTTTGGAGAGTTTATTTTTACTCAATCGCGCTGGCTCCTGGTCGCCCGTAGCGGGCAAAACCTCTATGATACACTCTAATTAATACTAGTTAACCTGCTACTGCCGGTTATGCGAGAAGGGTGGAAAATAACATGAGCGCGGACGAAAATAACCTGATTTGGATCGATCTGGAGATGACCGGGCTGGATCCCGAGCGCGATCGCATTATTGAGATCGCCACGCTGGTCACCGATGCTAACCTCAATATCCTGGCGGAAGGCCCAACGATTGCGGTGCACCAGTCTGATGACCAGCTTGCGCTGATGGATGAGTGGAACGTGCGTACCCATACCGGCAGCGGGCTGGTGGAGCGGGTGAAGGCCAGCACCATGGGCGACCGCGAAGCGGAGCTGGCGACGCTTGAATTTCTTAAGCAGTGGGTGCCCGCAGGAAAATCGCCTATCTGTGGCAACAGCATTGGCCAGGATCGTCGTTTCCTGTTTAAGTACATGCCGGAGCTGGAGTCCTACTTCCACTACCGCTATCTGGACGTGAGCACCCTGAAAGAGCTGGCCCGCCGCTGGAAACCGGAAATTCTCGACGGCTTCAAAAAGCAGGGGACGCACCAGGCAATGGACGACATCCGCGAGTCTGTGGCGGAGCTGGCGTACTATCGCGAAAACTTTATTAAGCTGTGATTTTGCGATCCGGCGCCTTGCGCGGCCGGGTTTTTGTCGTTAAATTGTTCAGCTTGCCGATTAAATAAGCACTTGAACTTAATTTCGAAAAAATCGCTTTGAGGGGGGTTGCAGCTAAACGGATTTCTCGTATAATGCGCCTCCCGTAACGACAGAGAATTACACGTTACGACAGCAACAAAAGCAGTACAGATTTGCGGGAATAGCTCAGTTGGTAGAGCACGACCTTGCCAAGGTCGGGGTCGCGAGTTCGAGTCTCGTTTCCCGCTCCAAAATTTGAAAAGTATCGCAAGATACGCCAGCACCAGAACACCCAAGCGGGAATAGCTCAGTTGGTAGAGCACGACCTTGCCAAGGTCGGGGTCGCGAGTTCGAGTCTCGTTTCCCGCTCCAAAATTTGAAAGTATCGCAAGATACGCACAGCTTCAGAACACCCAAGCGGGAATAGCTCAGTTGGTAGAGCACGACCTTGCCAAGGTCGGGGTCGCGAGTTCGAGTCTCGTTTCCCGCTCCAAATTTTTACTTCTTATCAAAATCATCCACAGCGAGTTTCATCGTTGGGGACATCTTTCGTTGTATCTGAAATACTCTTGTAAACAGAGTTATCCACAGAAAAGTCGCTTAACCAGAACCGTTCAAAAAGTTAGCAGGGTGAATGAAATTCTCCTAATTGCATGAATTATATTGATAAAATTTCATGTCAAAATGTTATTGAGATCACTTGACCTGTTTGCTAAGCCTGATGGCGCCTGCGTTCTTATTTTTATTCACAGGCTGTGAATATATCACGCATCCCGCGGAAGCCCTTTTTCAATGACCCTGACCAGACGCTGTTTTTTCGGTAACTGCACCTCGACCACGCAGGCATTTCGCTTCTCGATTTGCTGCGCAATCGCCCATTCTATGTGTTCATCGAGAAGTGGGTGCTCACCTCTTCGGCTTTCGAGCGCCTGAATATTTGCTTCATCCCACGGGGCATTACCCAGCGCGACGGCCACATTTCGCAGCCAGCGCAGATGGCCGATACGACGAATGGCGGAACCTTCCGTCACTTTCAGGAACCAGGCTTCGGTCCAGGCGAATAGCTCGATTAAGGGCGGAGCATGTAACGCCTTGCGCGGGCTAAAATCTTCTTCGTCCGTCAGCTGTGAATAGCGGTTCCACGGACAGATCAGCTGGCAGTCATCGCAGCCGTAGATGCGGTTGCCGATAAGCGGGCGGAATTCCTCCGGAATAGCCCCTTCCAGTTCGATAGTGAGATAAGAGATACAGCGACGCGCATCAACGGTATACGGCTCAACGATAGCGCCCGTTGGGCAGATGGTCATACAGGCCACGCAGCGTCCACAGCCTTCTTCCACCGGGCCGTCTACCGGCAGCGGTAAATCAATCAGCAGCTCGCCCAGGAAAAAGAACGAGCCCGCGTCGCGGCTTAAGATAAGTGAGTGCTTACCTGTCCAGCCAAGCCCGGCTTTTTCAGCGATTGGACGTTCCAGAATAGGCGCAGAATCAACAAAGGGTCTAAAATTCAGCGAAACACAGTGCTGCTGAATGGTTTCCCCGAGCTTTTTTAGGCGGTTGCGCAGAAGCTTATGGTAATCACGCCCCAGAGCGTAACGGCTGACGTAGCCCAGAGAGGGATTTTTTAGCGTACGCGCAAAGGCCGCACTGGCGGGAAGATAGTTCATGCGTACGCTAATGACGCGTAACGTACCCGGCAAAAGCTCGTGAGGGCGGGCACGCATCATGCCGTGACGCGCCATCCACTCCATTTCGCCGTGATATTGTTTATCCAGCCATGCCTGTAGCTTAGGCTCGCTGGCAGAGAGATCGGTGTCGGTGATACCGACCTTCTGGAAGCCCAGTTCAGCACCCCACTGTTTTATTTTTTGCGCTAATTCATTGAGATCGAGGGGCTGTGACATGACGGACCATACTGTGAAGAAAAACCCCGCAAGTATACCACATTCCATCTGGCATGCGGATGACCTCCGACGCGCCGAAAAAGAGGCCGCAGACAGCCTGGGCATCACCCTTTATGAACTGATGCAGCGCGCGGGCGAGGCGGCGTTCAACGTTGCGCGCATGGCCTACCCGGATGCTTCGCATTACCTGATATTGTGCGGGCACGGCAATAACGGTGGCGACGGCTATGTCGTGGCTCGTCTGGCGGTGGCGGCGGGGCTGCGCGTCACCCTGCTGGCGCTGGAGAGTGATAAACCGCTGCCGGAAGAAGCCGGTACGGCGAGAGAAGCCTGGCTGAACGCCGGGGGCGTTATTCACGCGCCTGATATCGCCTGGCCCGATGACGTGGACGTGATTGTTGATGGGCTGCTGGGAACGGGACTGATGCGCGCCCCCCGCGATAACGTCGCCGCCCTGATTGCGCGCGCCAACGCGCATCCCGCTCCGGCGATTGCGCTGGATATTCCCTCCGGCCTGATGGCGCAAACCGGCGCGACGCCGGGAGCGGCGATCGAGGCCGCGCATACCGTGACCTTTATCGCCCTGAAGCCGGGCCTGCTTACCGGCAAGGCGCGGGACGTGGTGGGTATCCTGCACCACAACGCGCTGGGGCTGGAAAACTGGCTGGCGGGGCAGGAAACCCAGCTTTCCCGCTTTGATGCCTCTCAGCTTGCACGGTGGCTGCCGCCGCGCCGGCCCACGTCCCATAAGGGCGACCATGGCCGGCTGGTGATTATTGGTGGCGATAGCGGTACCGCAGGCGCGATTCGTATGGCCGGAGAAGCGGCCCTGCGCAGCGGTGCCGGTTTAGTGCGCGTGCTCACCCGCAGCGAAAACATTGCGCCGATCGTTACCGCGCGTCCGGAACTGATGGTCCACGAGCTTACCCCGCAGTCGCTGGAGGAGAGCCTCGAATGGGCGGATGTGGTGGTAATTGGCCCCGGGCTCGGGCAACAAAGCTGGGGTAAACAGGCCCTGCAAAAAGCCGAGAATTTTCGTAAACCGATGCTGTGGGACGCCGACGCGCTTAACCTTCTGGCAATAAATCCGGATAAGCGTCACAATCGCATTCTGACGCCACACCCCGGCGAAGCCGCGCGGCTGCTTAACTGTAGCGTGGCAGAAATTGAAAGCGATCGCTTACTTTCTGCCCAACGTCTGGTAAAACGTTACGGAGGTGTTGCCGTTTTGAAAGGGGCGGGAACCGTCATCGCCAGCGATGACGCCGTGGGCATTATTGATGCCGGTAATGCAGGCATGGCGAGCGGCGGCATGGGCGATGTGCTCTCCGGCATCATTGGCGCATTGCTCGGACAGAAACTTCCCCTTTATGATGCAGCCTGTGCTGGCTGCGTGGCCCACGGTGCGGCGGCTGACGGGCTGGCTGCCCGTTATGGCACGCGCGGTATGCTGGCCACCGATCTTTTTTGCACGCTGCGGCGTGTTGTTAACCCGGATGTGATTGACGTAGAAAATGACTAATCGAGCGATTCCTTTACCTGATGAACAAGCCACTTTAGATCTCGGCAAGCGCGTGGCGCAGGCCTGTCAGGGGGCGACCGTCATTTATCTGTATGGCGATTTAGGCGCGGGTAAAACAACCTTCAGCCGCGGTTTTTTGCAGGCGTTAGGCCATAACGGGAACGTAAAAAGCCCGACCTACACGCTGGTAGAACCGTACACGCTTGAAAATATCATGGTGTACCACTTTGATTTATATCGTCTTGCGGACCCGGAGGAGCTGGAATTTATGGGGATCCGCGATTACTTTGCCAACGACGCCATCTGCCTGGTGGAGTGGCCGCAACAAGGTGCGGGTGTGCTGCCTGACCCGGATGTCGAAATTCACTTAGATTACCAGGCACAAGGGCGTGAGGCGCGCATCAGTGCGGTTTCCTCATCAGGCTGTTCCTTACTGGCGCGTTTAGCCGGTTGAGCGTAGGGATAACGGGATGATTAATCGCGTTAAAAGTTGGGTGTTGGCTGCCACGGTACTGCTGTGCGCGCAGGCCGGGGCGGCAAGCCTCTCGGATATTCAGGTGTCGAATGGCGATAGCCAGGCCCGCATTACGTTCAGCTTTATGGGCGATCCTGAATATGCTTTTTCACAAATCGACAGCCGCAGCGTGGCGCTCGATATTAAACAGTCCGGAGTGATCCAGGGGCTGCCGCTTCAGTTCAGCGGTAATAATCTGGTGAAAAGCATCCGTTCGGGTACTCCGAAGGATGCTCAGTCTCTGCGCTTGGTGGTTGACCTCACCGAAAAAGGCAAAACGAAGGCGGTTAAGCAGCAAAACGGCGCGAATTATACGGTGGTCTTCACCATCAATGCCGACGTGCCGCCACCACCGCCGCCACCGCCTGCACCCGTTGTGGCGAAGCGCGTAGAGGCACCGGTGTATACCTCACGACCGTCTGAGCCTGCCCGTAATCCGTTTAAATCACAAAATGACCGTCTTACCGCCGTGACCAGCAGCAACACGGTGACGCGTCCGGCGGCCAGCGCGCGACGTACGCCAGCTAGCGGCGATAAGGTGATTATCGCCATTGACGCCGGACACGGCGGGCAAGATCCCGGCGCGATTGGCCCGGGCGGCACGCGTGAGAAAAATGTCACCATTGCCATTGCCCGCAAGCTGCGCGCGCTTCTGAATGACGATCCGATGTTTAAGGGCGTGTTAACCCGCGACGGGGATTACTTTATCTCCGTGATGGGACGCTCGGACGTGGCGCGCAAACAGAACGCCAACTTCCTGGTCTCGATTCATGCGGACGCTGCGCCGAACCGTAGCGCGACCGGTGCGTCCGTGTGGGTACTGTCCAACCGTCGCGCCAACAGCGAAATGGCCAACTGGCTTGAAGAGCATGAGAAGCAGTCGGAACTGTTAGGCGGGGCAGGCGATGTGCTGGCAAACAGCCAGGCCGATCCGTATCTCAGCCAGGCAGTGCTGGATTTACAGTTCGGTCATTCTCAGCGCGTCGGGTATGATGTCGCCACTAACGTACTCAATCATCTGCAAAGCGTTGGATCGCTGCACAAGCGTCGCCCGGAGCATGCGAGCCTCGGCGTGCTGCGCTCGCCGGATATTCCGTCGATTCTGGTAGAGACCGGCTTTATCAGCAATCACGGTGAAGAGCGTCTACTGGGAAGCGACAGCTATCAGCAGCAAATTGCCGAAGCGATTTATAACGGCCTGCGTAAATACTTTGAGGCGCATCCGCTTCAGTCTGCACCACAGGGCGGTGCAGCCCAGACGGCCAGTGCAGCGCTGCCGGGTGAGATGACCGCGACTAATTAAGGAGAATTCATGCCGATTCAGGTTCTACCGCCGCAGCTCGCGAACCAAATCGCCGCCGGTGAGGTGGTGGAACGCCCTGCGTCGGTAGTGAAAGAGCTGGTGGAAAACAGCCTCGATGCGGGGGCAACCCGCATTGATATCGATATTGAACGCGGGGGCGCAAAGCTCATCCGCATTCGCGACAACGGCTGCGGCATTAAAAAAGACGAGCTGGCGCTGGCGCTGGCGCGTCATGCCACCAGTAAAATTGCCTCGCTGGACGATCTGGAAGCGATTATCAGCCTGGGGTTTCGCGGCGAAGCGCTGGCCAGTATCAGCTCCGTTTCCCGCCTGACCCTTACTTCCCGTACGGCGGAGCAGCAGGAAGCCTGGCAGGCCTACGCCGAAGGGCGCGATATGGACGTCACGGTCAAGCCAGCGGCGCATCCGGTAGGCACCACGCTGGAAGTGCTGGATCTCTTCTACAACACGCCCGCTCGCCGCAAGTTTATGCGAACCGAAAAGACTGAATTCGGACATATCGACGAGATCATCCGCCGCATCGCGCTGGCGCGTTTTGACGTCACCATTAACCTCAGCCATAACGGCAAGGTGATGCGCCAGTATCGCGCGGTGGCGGAAGGCGGGCAAAAGGAGCGTCGGCTGGGGGCCATCTGCGGCACGCCGTTCCTGGAAAAAGCGCTGGCTATTGAATGGCAGCATGGCGATCTGGCCCTGCGCGGCTGGGTTGCCGATCCGAACGCGAGCAGCGCCGCCTTTGCTGAGATCCAGTATTGCTACGTTAACGGCCGCATGATGCGTGACCGCCTGATTAACCACGCTATTCGCCAGGCCTGCGAGGATAAGCTCGGCGCCGATCAGCAGCCCGCCTTTGTACTCTATCTGGAAATTGACCCGCATCAGGTTGACGTTAACGTGCATCCAGCCAAGCATGAGGTGCGTTTCCACCAGTCGCGTCTGGTGCATGATTTTATCTATCAGGGCGTGGCCGCTGTATTGCAGCAGCAGGCCACGCCAGAGCTGCCGCTGGCAAAGGAACAACCCGAGCCGCGTCCGCTTCCGGAAAACCGCGTGGCGGCCGGACGGAATCACTTTGCCGAACCGGCGGCGGTGCGCGAGCCGTCTGCGCCGCGCTTAGCCTCGGCGGGCAACGCTCCGCGACCGAACGGGGCGAACTATCCCAACGCCCAGCCGGGCTATCAAAAGCAGCAGGGAGCGCTGTACCGCAAACTGCTGGATACGCCGTCAGTAGAGCATAAAGAGCACATCACGGTTTCAACACCCTCTCTGGACGGGCATAGCCAGAGCTTTGGCCGGGTGCTGACCATCGTCGCGCCTGACGTGGCCCTGCTTGAACGCGAGGGTAAGCTGATGTTGCTGGCCCTTACCGTAGCGGAGCGCTGGCTCAAGCAGGCGCAGCTAACGCCCGGCGTGAATGCTGCCTGCGCGCAGCCGCTGCTGATCCCCGTTCGCCTGAAAATATCCCCGGAAGAAACAAGGGTTTTGCAGCAGGTACAGGCGCAGCTGGCCGAAATGGGCATCGAAATCGTACTGGACGCGCAGCATGTGACAATTCGCGCAGTGCCTTTACCCTTACGCCAACAAAATTTACAAAACTTGATTCCTGAACTGATAGGCTACCTGGCGCAGCAAACGACGTTTGATGCCGCCGATACCGCGCAGTGGATCGCCCGCCGTCTGGCCAGCGAACATTCGCCGTGGAGTATGGCGCAGGCGATTACCGTGCTGGCGGAGGTGGAACGTCTCTGCCCGCAGCTGGTGAAAGCGCCGCCAGGGGGGTTGTTACAACCTGTTGATTTACAAAAGGCGATGACCGCCCTGAAACATGAATGACGTAAGTAAGGCGAGCCTGCCAAAGGCAATTTTTTTAATGGGCCCAACGGCCTCCGGCAAAACGGCGTTAGCCATTGAGCTACGTAAAGTTTTGCCAGTAGAGTTGATTAGCGTCGATTCTGCCCTCATTTACCGAGGGATGGACATCGGCACGGCGAAGCCCGGCGCAGAGGAACTGCGTGCGGCACCGCACCGTTTGCTGGATATTCTCGACCCGGCGCAGGCTTATTCCGCGGCAGATTTTCGCCGCGATGCGTTAGCCGAGATGGCCGAGATTACCGCCGCGGGACGTATACCGCTGTTGGTTGGCGGAACCATGCTCTACTTTAAGGCGCTGCTGGAGGGGTTATCGCCTCTGCCATCGGCAGATCCTGAAGTGAGGGCAAAGATTGAGCAGCAGGCGGCAGAGCAGGGTTGGGACGTTTTGCACAAGCAACTGGAAGAGATTGACCCGGTTGCCGCAGCGCGGATCCATCCAAACGATCCGCAAAGGCTTTCCCGGGCACTGGAAGTTTTTTTCATTTCGGGTAAAACTTTAACGGAACTGACGCAAACGTCAGGAGACGCTCTGCCGTATCAGGTGCATCAGTTCGCCATCGCCCCGGCGAGCCGTGAACTGCTCCATCAACGAATTGAGCAGCGTTTTCATCAGATGTTGGCTTCAGATTTTGAAGCAGAAGTGCGGGCGCTTTTTGCCCGTGGAGATTTGCATACGGACATGCCTTCCGTTCGTTGTGTGGGATACCGCCAGATGTGGTCGTATCTTGAAGGCGAGATTTCATACGATGAAATGGTTTATAGAGGTGTTTGCGCCACGAGACAGTTAGCGAAGCGCCAGATCACCTGGTTGCGCGGTTGGGAGGGAGTTCACTGGTTAGACAGCGAAAAACCGCAACAGGCGTTAAACGAAGTGATTGAGGTTATTGGTGATATCGCTCACTGAATGTGTACAATTGAGGCGTATCGTGCGCAATTTTTCAGAATCGCAAGGTTCTAAGTACAAAACAAGCATATAAGGAAAAGATAGAATGGCTAAGGGGCAATCTTTACAAGATCCGTTCCTGAACGCATTGCGTCGGGAACGTGTTCCAGTTTCTATTTATTTGGTGAATGGTATTAAGCTGCAAGGTCAGATTGAGTCTTTCGATCAGTTCGTGATCCTGTTGAAAAACACGGTCAGTCAGATGGTCTATAAGCACGCTATTTCTACTGTTGTTCCGTCCCGTCCGGTATCTCATCACAGCAATAACGCTGGCGGCGGCACTGGTAGTAACTACCATCATGGCAGCAACGCGCAGGGTTCTTCTTCTCCTGCGCAGGACAGCGACGAGACCGAATAAGGTTTCGTACTGTTATCCACACGGGGAGCCAGGGATCCTGCGTTCCCCGCTGATCTTTTTAGAGAGGTTTACGCTTGTTTGACCGTTATGACGCCGGTGAGCAGGCGGTGCTGGTACACATCTATTTTTCGCAAGACAAAGATATGGAAGACCTCCAGGAGTTTGAATCTCTGGTCTCTTCCGCCGGTGTCGAAGCAATGCAGGTGATTACCGGTAGCCGTAAAGCGCCGCACCCGAAGTATTTTGTTGGTGAAGGTAAAGCAGTAGAAATTGCGGATGCCGTAAAAGCAACCGGCGCATCCGTTGTGCTGTTTGATCATGCGCTGTCTCCGGCTCAGGAACGTAACCTGGAAGCTCTCTGCGAATGCCGTGTTATCGACCGCACGGGGTTGATCTTAGATATTTTTGCTCAGCGTGCGCGTACCCACGAGGGTAAGCTGCAGGTTGAGCTGGCGCAGCTGCGCCATCTGGCGACGCGTCTGGTGCGTGGCTGGACACACCTTGAAAGACAAAAAGGCGGGATTGGTTTGCGCGGCCCGGGTGAAACCCAGCTCGAAACCGACCGCCGTTTGCTGCGTGGCCGTATTACCCAGATCCTTTCACGTCTGGAACGTGTAGAGAAACAGCGCGAGCAGGGGCGTCGTGCGCGAACCAAAGCGGACATCCCGACGGTGTCGCTGGTGGGCTATACCAACGCCGGTAAATCCACCCTGTTTAACCAGATAACCGAGGCCCGGGTTTATGCCGCAGACCAGCTGTTTGCGACCCTGGACCCCACGCTGCGCCGGATTGACGTAGCTGACGTCGGTGAAACGGTGCTGGCGGATACCGTAGGGTTTATCCGCCATCTGCCGCACGATCTCGTCGCGGCGTTTAAAGCGACGTTGCAGGAGACGCGTCAGGCAACCCTGCTGCTGCACGTGATTGATGCAGCAGACGTACGCGTGCAGGAAAACATCGACGCGGTGAATGTGGTGCTCGAAGAGATCGACGCCCACGACATTCCCACGCTGTTGGTAATGAACAAGATCGATATGCTGGACGATTTCGAACCGCGTATCGACCGAGATGAAGAGAACAAACCGATTCGGGTCTGGCTGTCTGCGCAGTCCGGGATTGGTGTGCCACTGCTTTTCCAGGCTTTGACAGAACGTCTTTCCGGTGAGGTAGCTCAGCACACGCTGCGACTGCCGCCACAGGAAGGCAGGCTGCGCAGCCGGTTTTATCAGCTTCAGGCGATAGAAAAAGAGTGGATGGAGGATGACGGCAGCGTGGGGATGCAGGTGCGTATGCCGATCGTTGACTGGCGTCGCCTCTGTAAACAAGAACCTGCGCTGGCGGACTATATCGTCTGATCAGAAAGGGGAAGCCTGAATAATTCGCCCTTGCATAACAAATATGGAGCATATACATGGCGTGGAATCAGCCCGGTAATAACGGACAAGACCGCGACCCGTGGGGAAGCAGCAATAATCAAGGCGGCAACTCTGGGGGAAATGGCAACAAAGGTGGTCGCGAGCAGGGGCCACCGGATCTGGATGATATCTTCCGCAAACTGAGCAAAAAGCTTGGTGGCCTCGGCGGAGGAAAAGGTTCTGGCTCGGGTGGCAATTCCACTCAGAGTTCGCGCCCGCCTATGGGTGGCCGCGTAGTCGGCATTGTGGCCGCTGCGGTGGTAATCATCTGGGCAGCCAGCGGGTTCTACACCATTAAAGAAGCAGAGCGCGGCGTGGTAACCCGTTTCGGTAAGTTCAGCCATCTGGTTGAGCCGGGCCTGAACTGGAAGCCGACCTTCATTGACAACGTGACCGCGGTGAACGTGGAGTCCGTTCGCGAACTGGCAGCCTCCGGCGTGATGCTGACGTCTGACGAAAACGTGGTGCGCGTTGAGATGAACGTGCAGTACCGCGTGACGGATCCTGAACGTTATCTGTTTAGCGTGACCAGTGCGGATGACAGCCTGCGTCAGGCGACCGACAGCGCCCTGCGTGGCGTGATCGGTAAATACACCATGGACCGCATCCTGACCGAAGGTCGTACCGTTATTCGTAGCGATACCCAGCGCGAGCTGGAAGAGACCATCCGTCCGTACAACATGGGTATCACCCTGCTGGACGTCAACTTCCAGGCTGCTCGTCCGCCGGAAGAGGTGAAGGCCGCGTTTGACGATGCGATTGCTGCGCGTGAAAACGAACAGCAGTACATCCGTGAAGCGGAAGCGTACACCAACGAAGTTCAGCCGCGTGCTAACGGTCAGGCGCAGCGTATTCTGGAAGAGGCGCGTGCGTATAAGACCCAGACCATCCTGGAAGCGCAGGGTGAAGTGGCTCGCTTCGCGCGTATCCTGCCGGAATATAAAGCGGCTCCGGAAATTACCCGCGAGCGTCTCTATATCGAGACCATGGAAAAAGTGCTGAGCCATACCCGCAAAGTGCTGGTTAACGACAGCAAGGGTGGAAACCTGATGGTGCTTCCGCTGGATCAGATGCTGAAAGGCGGTTCTGCGCCAGCCGCGAAAGATAACAGCGGTGCGAACAACCTGCTGCGTCTGCCGCCAGCCTCGTCTGGCAGCGCCAGCGCGAACACAACGCCTTCTTCGAACGATGGTGACATTATGGACCAACGCCGTGCTAACGCGCAGCGTAACGACTACCAGCGTCAGGGGGAATAAGGATGCGTAAGTCAGTTATTGCGATCGTCGTCATCGTACTTGTCGTGCTTTATACCTCGATCTTTGTGGTGAAAGAGGGCGAGCGTGGGATCAAGTTCCAGTTCAGCAGCGTCGTGCGTGACGGCGACAAGCGTCCGGTGATTTACGAGCCGGGCCTGCACTTCAAGGTGCCTTTCATTCAGTCTGTTAAAACGCTCGACGCGCGTATCCAGACCATGGATAACCAGGCCGACCGTTTTGTGACTAAAGAGAAGAAAGACCTGATCGTTGATTCCTATATTAAATGGCGTATCAGCGATTTCAGCCGCTACTTCCTGGCAACAGGCGGCGGCGACGTTTCTCAGGCGGAAGTGCTGCTGAAGCGTAAGTTCTCTGACCGTCTGCGTTCCGAGATTGGTCGTCTGGATGTGAAAGACATCGTGACCGACTCCCGTGGCCGACTGACGCTGGAAGTGCGCGATGCGCTGAACTCCGGTACCGCGGGCACGGAAGACGAAGTGGAAACGCCAGCAGCGGATGATGCGATTGCTAAAGCGGCTGAACGCGTTCAGGCTGAAACCAACGGTAAAGTGCCGGTGATCAACCCGAACAGTATGGCGGCGCTGGGTATTGAAGTGGTCGACGTGCGTATCAAGCAGATCAACCTGCCGGCGGAAGTGTCTGAGGCTATCTACAACCGTATGCGCGCCGAGCGTGAGGCGGTAGCCCGTCGTCACCGTTCACAGGGTCAGGAAGAAGCGGAAAAACTGCGCGCGGCAGCGGACTATGAAGTGACCAAGACGCTGGCGGAATCTGAGCGTCAGGGCCGTATCCTGCGCGGTGAAGGTGATGCCGAAGCGGCGAAACTGTTTGCTGATGCATTCAGCCAGGATCCTGACTTCTACGCCTTTATCCGTAGCCTGCGAGCTTATGAGAATAGCTTCAAGAGCAACCAGGATGTGATGGTGCTCAGCCCGGACAGCGATTTCTTCCGTTATATGAAGACGCCATCCAACGCAACGCGATAAACTCAGTCTCGTTTGAGTATTCAAACCACCGCTTCGTCAGGAGCGGTGGTTTTCTTTTATAAGGATGAAAAATGAATTCAACGATCTGGCTCGCTCTGGCCTTGGTTCTGGTGCTGGAAGGTCTCGGCCCGATGCTTTATCCCCGCGCGTGGCGTCGAATGATCGCAACAATGAGCCAGCTGCCGGACAATATTTTGCGTCGTTTCGGCGGCGGTCTTGTGGTTGCCGGTATCGTTATCTACTACATGTTGAGGAAAACGATTGGCTGATCAAAAACTAACCGTTACTGGCATATTTTAGGGTCAAAAAGTGCTGTATATCTGAAAAAGCGATGGTAGAATCCATTTTTAAGCAAACGGTGATTTTGAAAAAAATGGGTAACAACGTCGTCGTACTGGGCACCCAATGGGGTGACGAAGGTAAAGGGAAGATTGTCGATCTTCTGACTGAACGGGCTAAATATGTTGTTCGCTACCAGGGCGGTCACAACGCAGGCCATACTCTCGTAATCAACGGTGAAAAAACCGTCCTCCATCTTATTCCATCAGGCATTCTTCGCGAAAACGTCACCAGCATCATCGGTAACGGCGTTGTGCTGTCTCCAGCTGCGCTGATGAAAGAGATGAAAGGTCTGGAAGACCGTGGTATCCCTGTTCGTGAGCGTCTGCTGCTCTCCGAAGCCTGCCCGCTGATCCTGGATTATCACGTGGCGCTGGACGTTGCGCGTGAAAAGGCGCGTGGCGCGAAAGCTATCGGCACCACCGGTCGTGGTATCGGTCCGGCTTACGAAGATAAAGTTGCACGCCGCGGTCTGCGCGTGGGCGATCTGTTCGACAAAGCCACCTTCGCTGAAAAACTGAAAGAAGTGATGGAATATCACAACTTCCAGCTGGTGAACTTTTACAAAGCTGACGCTGTTGACTACCAGAAAGTGCTGGATGACGTCATGGCGATCGCAGACATTCTGACCGGTATGGTTGTTGATGTGTCCGATCTGCTGGACCAGGCGCGTAAGCGTGGCGATTTCGTCATGTTTGAAGGTGCGCAGGGTACGCTGCTGGACATCGACCACGGTACCTATCCGTACGTAACCTCCTCTAACACCACCGCCGGTGGCGTGGCAACCGGCTCCGGCCTGGGCCCACGTTATGTGGATTACGTTCTGGGTATCATCAAAGCTTACTCCACTCGCGTGGGTGCAGGTCCATTCCCGACCGAACTGTTTGATGAAACCGGCGAGTTCCTGTGCAAGCAGGGTAACGAATTTGGCGCGACCACCGGTCGTCGTCGTCGTACCGGCTGGCTGGACGCCGTTGCCGTGCGTCGCGCAGTGCAGATCAACTCCCTGTCTGGCTTCTGCCTGACCAAGCTGGACGTGCTGGACGGCCTGAAAGAAGTGAAAATCTGCGTAGGCTACCGTATGCCGGATGGCCGTGAAGTGACTACCACTCCGCTGGCTGCTGACGACTGGGAAGGCATCGAGCCAATCTACGAAACCATGCCGGGCTGGTCTGAGACCACCTTCGGCGTGAAAGAGCGTAGTGGCCTGCCAAAAGCCGCGCTGGATTACATTAAGCGTATTGAAGAACTGACCGAAGTGCCGATCGATATTATTTCCACCGGCCCGGATCGTACTGAAACGATGATCCTGCGCGATCCGTTCGACGCATAATGATGGTTTCGCCCGGCGGCGCTGCGCTTGCCGGGCCTGAAAAACCTATCTCAGGCCGGATATGCAACGCGCATCCGGCTTTTTCGTTCTCCTTCCCCCTTTCAGTTCAAATAAATTAGCCGCTACCTATCTGGCTGGTTTATCATCATTAATGAATATCTCTGCGGTTTAACCGCGTTTTCCCTTTTTCCTGAGGTTGATGTGCAGTTAACAAGTTTCACCGATTACGGCTTACGCGCGCTGATTTACATGGCGTCGTTACCCGATGGGAAGATGACCAGTATCTCTGAAGTCACAGAGGTGTACGGTGTATCCCGTAATCATATGGTCAAAATAATCAATCAACTTAGTCGTGCCGGATACGTTGCTGCCGTCCGCGGGAAGAATGGAGGGATCCGTCTCGGTAAACCGGCACAGAGTATTCGTATCGGCGATGTGGTACGTGAGCTGGAGCCGCTATCTCTGGTGAACTGTAGCAGCGAGTTCTGCCACATTACGCCCGCCTGTCGCCTGAAACAGGCGCTTTCAAAGGCCGTGCAAAGTTTTCTCAAGGAACTGGATAACTACACGCTGGCCGATTTGGTTGAAGAGAATCAACCGCTTTATAAATTATTGCTGGTGGAATGAAGAAAATTTCCACCGGAGCTGACAACGGAGGAACCGACATGTCACAAGATCCTTTCCAGGAACGCGAAGCAGAAAAATACGCGAATCCTATCCCCAGCCGCGAGTTCATCATTGAACACTTAACAAAACGCGAAAAACCCGCCAATCGTGAAGAACTTGCCGCTGAATTAAACATTGAAGGTGAAGAGCAAATTGAAGCCCTTCGCCGCCGCCTGCGCGCCATGGAGCGCGACGGGCAGCTGGTCTTTACCCGTCGCCAGTGCTACGCGCTGCCGGAACGCCTCGACCTGCTGAAAGGCACCGTTATAGGTCACCGCGATGGCTTTGGCTTCCTGCGTGTGGAAGGCCGTAAGGACGATCTGTACCTCTCATCCGAACAGATGAAAATGTGTATCCACGGCGACCAGATCCTGGCGCAGCCGCTGGGTGCAGACCGTAAGGGCCGCCGCGAAGCGCGCGTGGTCCGCGTGCTGGTGCCGAAAACCAGCCAGATTGTGGGCCGCTACTTTACCGATGCGGGCGTAGGCTTTGTGGTGCCGGACGACAGCCGTCTGAGCTTCGACATCCTGATCCCGCCTGAAGAGGTGATGGGCGCGCGTATGGGCTTTGTGGTGGTGGTTGAACTTACCCAGCGCCCGACCCGCCGTACCAAAGCGGTAGGTAAAATCGTCGAAGTGCTGGGCGATAACATGGGCACCGGCATGGCCGTTGATATGGCGCTGCGCACCCATGAAATTCCGTACGTCTGGCCGAAAGCGGTGGAAGACCAGATCGAAAACCTGCGTGAAGAAGTGCCGGAAGAGTCCAAAGCAGGCCGCGTGGATTTACGCGATCTGCCGCTGGTCACCATTGATGGTGAAGACGCTCGCGACTTTGATGACGCCGTGTACTGCGAGAAAAAACGCGGTGGCGGCTGGCGCCTGTGGGTAGCCATCGCTGACGTGAGCTATTACGTTCGCCCGCATACGCCGCTGGATAATGAAGCGCGCAGCCGCGGCACGTCGGTTTACTTCCCGTCTCAGGTTGTGCCGATGCTGCCGGAAGTGCTTTCCAACGGTCTGTGTTCCCTGAACCCGCAGGTTGATCGCCTGTGTATGGTCTGTGAAATGACCATCTCCAGCAAGGGACGCCTGACCGGATACAAGTTCTACGAAGCGGTCATGAGTTCCCATGCGCGCCTGACCTACACCAAGGTCTGGCATATGCTGCAGGGCGACCGTGACCTGCGCGAACAGTACGCGCCGCTGGTCAAACATATTGAAGAGCTGCACAACCTCTACAAAACGCTGGATCAGGCGCGCGAAGAGCGCGGTGGGATCTCGTTTGAGAGCGAAGAGGCGAAGTTTATCTTCAATGCCGAACGTCGCATCGAGCGTATCGAACAGACCCAGCGTAACGATGCCCACAAGCTGATTGAAGAGTGTATGATCCTGGCGAACATCTCGGCGGCACGTTTCGTTGAGAAAGCCAAAGAGCCTGCGCTGTTCCGTATTCACGATAAGCCGACCACGGAAGCCGTTACCTCGTTCCGCTCCGTACTGGCCGAGCTCGGTCTGGAACTGCCGGGCGGTAATAAGCCTGAGCCACGCGATTACGCCGAGCTGCTGGAGTCCATCAGCGATCGTCCTGACGCGGAAATGCTGCAAACCATGCTGTTGCGCTCCATGAAGCAGGCGATTTACGATCCGGAAAACCGCGGTCACTTTGGCCTGGCGCTACAGTCTTACGCGCACTTTACCTCGCCGATCCGCCGTTATCCGGATCTGTCGCTGCACCGTGCGATCAAGTATCTGCTGGCGCATGAGCAGGGCCACAAAGGCAACACGACCGAAACCGGGGGGTATCACTACTCCGTGGAAGAGATGCTGCAGCTGGGCCAGCACTGTTCCATGACCGAGCGCCGTGCCGATGAAGCCACGCGCGACGTGGCGGACTGGCTGAAGTGTGACTTTATGCTGGATCAGGTAGGTAACGTCTTTAAGGGCGTGATTGCCAGCGTCACCGGCTTTGGTTTCTTCGTGCGTCTGGATGAGCTGTTTATCGACGGCCTGGTGCACGTTTCCAGCCTCGATAATGATTACTACCGCTTTGACCAGGTTGGCCAGCGCCTGATTGGCGAATCTGGCGGCCAGACCTACCGTCTGGGCGATCGTGTGGAAGTGAAGGTCGAAGCCGTCAATATGGACGACCGTAAAATCGACTTTAGCCTCATCTCCAGCGAGCGTGCGCCGCGTAACGTCGGCAAAACCGAGCGCGAAAAGGCGAAGAAAGGCGGCAACGGCAAAGCGGGCGGCAAGCGCCGTCAGGCGGGTAAGCGCGTGAACTTTGAGCCAGACAGCGCCTTCCGTGGCGAGAAGAAGCAGAAGCCAAAGGCGGCGAAGAAAGATGCCCGTAAAGCGAAAAAACCGTCGACTAAGACCCAAAAAATAGCGGCCGCGACCAAAGCGAAGCGCGCGGCGAAGAAACAGCAGGCGGAGTAAATTCTCCCCTCAACCTGACCCTCTCCCCCAGGGGAGAGGGGAAATATTTATTACGAGAACCATCAATGAGTGAAATGATTTACGGCATCCACGCGGTGCAGGCCCTGCTGGAGCGCGCACCAGAGCGTTTTCAGGAAGTATTTATTCTGAAAGGGCGTGAAGATAAGCGTCTGATGCCGCTGATCCATGCCCTGGAAGCGCAGGGCGTGGTGATCCAGCTGGCGAACCGCCAGTATCTGGATGAGAAAAGCGAAGGTGCGGTGCATCAGGGCATTATCGCGCGCGTGAAGCCGGGCCGTCAGTATCAGGAAAACGATCTGCCGGATCTGATCGCCGGGCTGGAGAACCCGTTCTTCCTAATCCTCGATGGCGTAACCGATCCCCATAACCTTGGCGCGTGCCTGCGTAGCGCGGATGCGGCAGGGGTGCATGCGGTGATTGTGCCGAAAGATCGCTCCGCACAGCTGAACGCGACCGCTAAAAAAGTGGCCTGCGGCGCGGCGGAAAACGTGCCGCTGATCCGCGTCACCAACCTGGCGCGCACTATGCGTCTGTTGCAGGAAGAGAATATCTGGATCGTCGGCACCGCCGGTGAAGCGGATCACACCCTGTATCAGAGCAAAATGACCGGCCGTCTGGCGCTGGTGATGGGTGCTGAAGGCGAAGGTATGCGCCGTCTGACGCGCGAGCACTGCGACGAGCTAATCAGCATCCCGATGGCGGGCAGCGTGTCGTCACTGAACGTTTCCGTTGCGACGGGCATCTGCCTGTTTGAAGCGGTGCGCCAGCGCGGAGCATAAACAGCCATTCGCCCTCTCCCTGTGGAGAGGGCCGGAGTGAGGGCACCAGACGGTGATAACCTCACTCCTCCAGCGACCGCAAATGGTCATCCTTCCTCAACGTCATCAGCGCGAAAATGCTCACCACCGCCGTTGCCATTACGTAATACGCCGGAATATCCAGATTCCCCGTCTCTTTAATCAGCCCGGTAATGATTAGCCCCGCACAGCCCGAGAAGATCGCGTTCGACAGGGAATAGGCCAGCCCCAGCCCGGTATAGCGCACGCGCGTCGGGAACATTTCAGACAGCATTGCCGGCCCCGGGCCTGCCAGCATTCCCACCAAACCTCCCGCAATCAACACCACAATCGCTTTGACCGCCAGCGTGCTGGACTCCGCCTGCAGTATTTTCAGCAGCGGCAGGGCGAGGATCAGCAGCAGCACCGTGGCGATAACCATTACCGTACGCCGCCCGATTTTGTCGCTGAGCATTCCCGACGGAATGATGGTGAGCGCAAAGCCAACATTAGAAATCACCGCAATCAGCAGCGCCTGGTTAAACCCGGTGTGCAGCGCCGATTGCAGATAGGTCGGCATAATCACCAGATAGGTATACCCCGCCGCAGACCAGACCATAACGCGACCAATGCCCATCAGGATGGTTTTGAAGATGGCGGCGGTGCTGGCCCGTGCAATAACCGGTTTTTCCTGCTGCTGCACGAAGCTTGGCGTCTCTTCCATGCTCACCCGCAGCCATAGCGCGACCGCACCCATCGGCAGCGCCAGGAAGAACGGGATCCGCCAGCCCCAGTCGTGCAGGGCTTCGGGTGTGAGGAGGGCGGAGAGCAACGCGACAATGCCTGCGCCCGCTAACAGTCCGAGCGCTACGGTGAAGGATTGCCAGGCGCCGTAAAGGCCGCGCTTGCCGCGCGGAGCGAACTCCGTCATCAACGAAACCGCACCGCCATACTCACCGCCCGCGAACAGACCTTGCAGAATACGCAGCAGCGTAACGATCAGCGGCGCGGCAATCCCGATGCTGGCGTAGACCGGCACAATACCGATGGCGGCGGTGGCGAGCGTCATCAGCACCAGCACGATAATCAGCGTCGGTTTACGGCCGATCCGGTCGCCAGTGCGGCCAAACACCACCGCCCCCAGCGGGCGGAAGAAGAAGGCGATGGCGAACGAGGCCCAGGTGAGGATCAGGCTCGTCAGTCCCGCTTCCCCTTCAAGCTGGAAGAAATTTTTCGCAATAACGGTTGCCAGAAAACCGTACACCGCAAATTCATACCACTCGATGAAGTTACCAATGGAGCCTGCTATTAATGCACGCTTGTGCGCATCCTGTTGCATAACGATCCTCACAACGACGGGTTAAGAATAAATTATTCAACATAAGCGGAGTAATGAAATAGTTTATTCTTATGTTCTGTGAGCTAATTCACGAATGATATCAGTGCGATCGCCATCGTGTGACCCCCCTCCCATGCAGCGTTCATGCGCTCTGTCCATACTTACGCTAATTGCCAATGAAAGGAGGGAGACAGCATGCACTGGCAGACGCATACCGTTTTTAATCAACCCGCGCCGCTTTCGAACAGTAACCTTTTTCTCTCTGACTGTGCCCTGCGCGATGCGGTTGCGCGCGAAGGGGCTGAATGGGATATGGAGCTTCTTGCCAGCATCGGACAGCAGCTGGGCACGGCAGAGTCGCTGGAGCTGGGCAGGCTGGCGAACGTTAACCCGCCGGAGCTGCTGCGTTATGACGCTACGGGAGAGCGGCTGGATGACGTTCGCTTTCATCCGGCATGGCATCTTCTGATGCAGGGGCTTTGCGCTAACCGGGTCCACAACCTGGCGTGGGAGGAGGCGGCGCGAAAAGGATCTTTCGTCGCCAGGGCCGCGCGCTTCGTGCTTCATGCTCAGGTGGAGGCCGGGACGTTATGCCCGGTGACCATGACCTTTGCCGCCACGCCGCTGTTGCAGCAGTCGCTGCCCGCGCCCTTTCATGACTGGCTAACGCCGCTGATGAGCGATCGCTACGATCCCCATCTTGCGCCGGGCGCCCAAAAGCGTGGCCTGCTGATAGGTATGGGGATGACGGAAAAGCAGGGCGGATCGGACGTTCTCAGCAATACCACCAAAGCAGAAAAATGCAGCGATGGCAGTTACCGGCTGGTGGGCCACAAATGGTTTTTCTCCGTGCCGCAGAGCGATGCGCACCTGGTGCTTGCGCAGGCGAAAGGCGGTTTATCCTGCTTTTTTGTCCCGCGTTTCCTGCCTGACGGCCAGCGTAATGCCATTCGCCTGGAGCGTCTGAAGGATAAGCTCGGCAACCGCTCGAACGCCAGCAGTGAAGCGGAGTTCCTTGATGCTTCCGGCTGGCTGCTGGGCGAAGAGGGCGAAGGCGTCCGGCAAATCCTGAAGATGGGTGGGCTGACGCGCTTTGACTGCGCGCTGGGCAGCCACGGACTGATGCGCCGGGCGCTCTCGGTGGCGCTTTATCATGCCCATCAGCGCCAGACCTTCGGTAAAAACCTTGTCGATCAGCCGCTGATGCGCGAGGTGCTAGGCCGTATGGCGCTGGTGCTGGAGGGACACACGGCGCTGCTGTTCCGCCTGGCCCGCGCGTGGGACAAACGTGAAAACGCGCAGGAAGCCGCATGGGCGCGGCTTTTCACTCCGGCGGCTAAATACAGCGTCTGCAAAGCAGGTATCCCCTTTGTGGCGGAAGCGATGGAGGTGCTGGGCGGCGCAGGCTATTGCGAAGAGAGCGAACTGCCGCGGCTGTACCGTGAAATGCCGGTTAACAGCATCTGGGAAGGTTCAGGCAATATTATGTGCCTGGACGTCCTGCGCGTGCTGGCGAAGCAGCCGGGCATTCTCGAGCTGCTCACCGACGATTTTGCGCAGGTGAAAGGCCAGGACAGACACTTCGATCGCAGCTGGCGGCAGCTGCAGCAGAAGCTGCGTAAACCGCAGGAGGCGCAGGGCAGGGAGATCGTCCAGCAGCTCTTTTTACTCGGCGCCGGAAGTCAGATGCTGCGGCACGCATCGCCGCCCGTGGCGCAGGCGTGGTGCCGCATGATGCTGGATGCCCGGGGCGGTACGCTGTTGAGCGAGCAGGTGCAAAATGACCTGCTGCTGCGCGCCACGGGCAGAGTCGGTTAACCCTTCAGCTGGAACAGGCTTACCAGCCTTGTGAGGTGGGAGCCCTTCTCGCGCAGCGTTTGCGCCGTCTGCTCGCTGCGTGAGATGCGATCGGCGTTGATGTGCGAGGCCTCCCCGATGTGCGTCATCGCCAGATTCACCTGACCAATCCCCGCAGACTGTTCGCGGGACGCGTGGTTGATCTCGGTAACGAGCTGGCTGATGTTATCGATATGGACAATGATCGAGTCCATCGCCAGGCGCGTCTGTTCAGACAGCGCATGGCCTTCGCTCACCTTGTTCAGCGTGTCGCCAATCAGCTGCTCAATCTCCTTCACCGCATTGGCGCTGCGCGCCGCCAGGGCACGCACCTCCTGCGCCACCACGGCAAAGCCCTTGCCGTGTTCGCCTGCCCGCGCCGCTTCAACCGCCGCATTGAGTGCCAGAATATTGGTCTGGAAAGCGATGGACTCAATCACGCGGGTGATGTCTTCGATACGTTTCGATGCGTCGCGAATATCATCCATGGTTGATACGGCGTGCGTTACCGTCTCTCCGCCGTGGTGTACCGCCCGCGAAGTTTCTCCCACCAGCTGCTGCGTTTGCTCCATGTTGGCGGCGTTTTGCTGCACGGTCGCGGCTAATTGCTCCATGCTGGCAGACGTTTCCTCAACGCTGCTGGCCTGCTTGTTGATTTGCTCAGAAATCTCGCCAGTGTCTGAGGCCAGCGCGTTAGTGCCCTGATGGATCTCGCCGGCGGCCTCGCGGACCTGCAGCACAATTTTTTGCAGGCCATCCCCGATGCCGTTGATGGCGTCAACCAGCTGGCCGACCTCATCCTGACGCGTTACCGGCAGGCTGGCGCGAAGATCGCCTGCGGCATACTGGCGGGCAAGATCGATTACCCCGCGCAGCGGGCGGGTCAGCATCCGGCGAATGATGAGAACGAACAGGCCAGCGAAGAGTGCAGACAGCGCCACGCCCGCCAGCAGGAAGCGATCGCGCAGGGTCGTCACGCTTGAAAGCAGCACGGCTTTATCCACTTCACCCACGATGGTCCAGTTCCAGCCCGGCAGCGGCGTATAGGCGACTTTTAGCGTACGGCCATCCGCGCTCACGCGTTCCAGCGTGCCGGGTTTATCACCCAGAAGCTGCTGCTGTGTGGCGGCGTCCCAGTTCGGCAGCTTACCCTCTTCGGTGGCGTGGAACAGGTACTGGCCGCGCGTTTTGCCATTGCTGCGGTCCAGTACAAAGAAGCGACCGCTCTCGCCCAGACGACGGTTCAGGATTTTCTCGCGCATGACGTTCCACGAATGGGTGATGTCCACGCCGACAAAGATAATCCCGATAACCTGGCCTTGCGGATCCTTAACGGGCTGGTACTGCGTGATGTAGCGCTTACCAAACAGCAGCGCCAGCCCACGATAGACTTCCCCTTTGGCTACCGCCGCGAACGCCGGGCCGGTGGCGTCGAGTACGGTTCCGATCGCGCGTTCCCCATTCTCTTTGCGCAGCGACGTCGCCACGCGGATAAAGTCATTACCGCTGCGGACAAACAGCGTCGAAATGGCCCCCGTACGGCTCAGGAAGTCATCAGAAAGCGTATTGTTCTCGTGTAGTTCCGTTTCCCCACCTTTGAGCAGGGGAACGGTAAGCCCGTTGATGGTCCGGCTCTGGCTGCTGTCGCTATTCAGCGGCTGCGGCAAAAAGGTGGTGAACAGGCGAGTATAGCTTTCGACCTCTTCGCTCAGGCTGGTGTTGAACATCTGCACCATATCCACCATGCCGGTAGACTGATTGTGCAGGTCTTCAACCGCTAAATCTTCGAGCTGCTGGCTGGCTTTGTGGCTGAGAAGAAAGGTGAACAGCAAAAAAAGCGTGGCGACACCCGCGCCTGTCAGCAGCGATAGCTTCGTGCCCAGGCCTGCCCGGTGGAAGAAAGTGATCATAAATTGCTCATCATTGAAAAGGTATGGCTGTTCAACGGCAGAGCGAAGCGAACGTTTATCACTTTAATGTAACCAGATGTTGCATGGTTGTTTTTATTTGGTTTCGGAGATGAGAAAAAATTTGCAAATACGAAAAGCCACTAAAATTAAGTGGCTTTTATCGGGAGGAAGTTATGCATAAAGAATGGCCTGGACCCGCCAGTGGTTAATATGGCGGTCTTCCTGCATCTGGACGATGCGATACCAGGAGGCGCCCTGTTCGTCCGCCTTCAGGGCCACGACACGTTCAACGTCCTGCGGGCTCCCCGTAATATTCGTCACGGAGATCTGACCAATTTCGTTCAGGCCAGTGACACAATCAGCGCTGGCAAATTCGGCTGACTGCGCCGTGGTGCTCAGCAGGCCTGCTGAAAGTAATAACGTCGTTAAGGCAAGGGTTCGTTTCATCGTCAGCTCCTTTTCACGTGTCTCCGGTATCCGCCGGGCAATCCTTCGCGAATAAACTCATTTCCATTGTTGCTGGCATGGAGTTTATTGTGGACAGGAAAATGTCTACGGACGCAAAGCAGTGTAAAAGTCGTTTAAATGATGATGCTTACCTGCGGTACAAAATCCCCTGTGCGTACCACTGTCCTGTAATAATGGTTTCATCAATCATCGTGATGACGTAATAATCTGCTTTTGCGGCGACGGCCTGTGCTTCAATTGCGTCTTCTGCATCATCCGGGGAACCGCGAACCATCGCGGAGACGGAACCCAGACGTTGTAATCCTTCCGTCTGGTTACGACGAATTTCCTGAGGACGATCGGTAACCGGTGGAGCCGGTTCTGGCGTACCCTGCAGTACGGAACATCCGCTAAGCAGTGAGACCAGCAATAAAGCGGTAAGCCTGCGCATAAACCTGTCTCTTTTCCTGATAGCCATAGTGTAGTTGTCTGCGAATTTAGTTTTGGGGGAATGTTCCCGAAGTGTTATCTGGGGCGTAGATTTCGAATGAAAATATCGCGAAACCGTAATCCAGCTCTCAACATTATGAATCATTCATCAGTTCAGGATCGACAATGATTGAAATTGAAACCCGGCGCCTTGGTGACCATGAAATCCTCCATGCATTCCCGACAGGCAAAGCTGAACAACCGTTGCCGACGGTGGTTTTTTATCACGGCTTTCTCTCCTCTAAGCTGGTCTACAGCTATTTTGCCGTAGCGCTGGCGCAGGCCGGTTTTCGTGTGGTCATGCCCGATGCGCCGAATCATGGTGCCCGCTTTACGGGCGATGAACAGGCGCGGCAGGGGCTGTTCTGGCAAACGCTGCACGGCAGCTTGACCGAGTTTGCCGGGCTGCGCGACGCGCTCCTGTCGGGCGGGCTGGTGGAGGGGAAACGGCTGGCGGTAGCGGGCGCATCGATGGGCGGAATGACGGCGCTGGGGATCATGGCCCGACATCCTGAAGTGACGTCCGTGGCGTGCCTGATGGGGTCGGGCTATTTTACCTCACTGGTAAAGACGCTGTTCCCGCCGCAGGGGCCTCAGGAGATTGAGGCTTTGCTATCCGAGTGGGACGTCAGCCATGTGCTCCCGCAGCTGGCCGATCGCCCGCTGCTGCTGTGGCATGGCGATGCCGACGACGTGGTCCCGCCCGGTGAAACGTTCCGTCTGCAGCAGGCGCTACAGCGCGAAGGGCTGGATGGCAATCTGACCTGCCTGTGGGGAGCCGGCGTCCGGCACCGCATTACGCCCGCGGCGCTGGATGCGACCGTCGCATTTTTCCGCCAGCATCTTTAGACGCGAAGCACCTTAACGCCCTGATCCTCAAGCTTGCTGAGGATATCAGGGTTGGCGTTTTTGCCGGTGATCACCATGCTGATTTGCTCGGCGCGGCTGAAAAGCATCCCGGCGCGTTCACCGACCTTGCTGCTGTCCACCAGCACCACCAGCTTGCCCACCACGTTAAGCATATTTTGTTCCGCCATGGCGGTGAGCATATCCGTCTTATAGAGGCCTTCTGCGGTCAGCCCCTTGCCGCTGGTAAACATCCAGTGCCCGGCGTAGAGGCTGTTTTCACTGTCCTGCGGGCTGAGGGTAATGGACTGGCTCTTGTTGTACTGGCCGCCCATGATCACCACGCTTTCATGTTCCTGGTCAATGAGATAGTTGGCCAGCGGCAGATAGTTGGTAATGATTTGCACTGGCTTGCCGCACATCTCCCGACCCAGCAGAAATGCCGTTGAGCCACAGTTGATCACGACGCTTTCACCGGGATTCACCAGCTGTGACGCTGCCCGGGCAATCCGCACCTTTTCATCGTGATTCTGCGCCTGGTGGATGTTCATCGGCGTCCAGCGTGGACGCTGCTGGCTAATGGCCTCTGCGCCGTTGCGGACTTTTTTCAGCTTGCCGCTTTCATCCAGCTTGTTGATGTCCCGCCGCGCGGTGGCGGGGGAGATCCCTAAACGTTCGATCACTTTCTCGACGGTGATAAACCCGGTTTGCGCCAGGAGTTCCAGTAAAATTTGATGCCGTTGCGCTTCCGTCATGAGCTATTCCGATAAGAATTGATTTGAAAAGATGATATTTGAAATAGCGTGAAATTACTAAAAGAAATATGACATCGCCAGACACAGGGTCTGGCGATTTGGCTTCACAATCAGAGGAAGGACTTGAACGGCAGATCTGGCTCAATAGTAAAGCAATCATCGAAGCCACGCGGGTAGTGGTACTCAAGATTGTCTTTGTCCAGCGGCCAGGTGAACTTGCCGCCAACCTGCCAGATAAACGGCTTGAAGCCATACTTGAGGCGATCTTTTTTCATCTCCCACAGAACGCGGATCTCTTGCGGATCGGCCTGGAAATTCGACCAGATATCGTGGTGGAACGGGATCACCACCTTGGTATTCAGCGCTTCCGCCATGCGCAGCATATCCGCGCTGGTCATTTTGTCGGTAATACCGCGCGGGTTTTCACCGTAAGATCCGAGCGCCACGTCAATCTGATGCTCGTTACCGTGCTTCGCGTAATAGTTGGAGTAATGAGAGTCGCCGCTGTGATACAGGGAACCGCCGGGGGTTTTGAACAGGTAGTTCACCGCACGCTCGTCCATGCCGTCTGGCAGTACGCCTGCGGCTTTCTGGTCGGCGGGCAGGGTAATCAGCGCAGTGCGGTCGAAGGCATCCAGCGCATGAATTTCAACGTCTTTGATTTTGACCACGTCGCCAGGTTTCATCGCGATGCAGCGCTCTTTTGGCACTCCCCAGCCAATCCATAAATCCACGCACGTCTGCGGCCCGATAAACGGCACGTCGTCAGCGCAGTTTTGCATTACCGCTGCCGCCACGTTCACATCAATGTGATCGTTATGATCGTGGGTAGAAAGAACGGCATCGATCTGGCGAATGGCAAAAGGATCAAGAACAAACGGCGTGGTACGCAGGTTCGGCTGAAGTTTTTCCACGCCGGCCATGCGCTGCATCTGGTGGCCTTTTTTCATCAGCGGATTGCCGTGGCTCTGTTTACCGGTGCCGCACCAGAAATCGACGCAAATATTGGCGCCGCCTTCAGATTTCAGCCAGATACCGGTGCAGCCCAGCCACCACATTGCAAACGTGCCGGGAGCAACCTGTTCCTGCTCAATCTCTTCGTTCAGCCAGCTACCCCACTCCGGAAAGGTGCTCAGAATCCATGACTCACGGGTGATGGTTTTCACTTTACTCATCGGTTTAGCTCCTGCTTTTAATCAAAAGTAATCATATGGTGACGCGTTATGATTAATGCTGGCACTGTTTGAATCGGTTTGCAATGACTATCTTGCGGAATACTCCCCTCGCTGCATCACAGAAAAAACGTCTTAGCATTGTTAAGATAACCTCTAAGTGTCATTAATGTGCTGAATTTTAAGAATTAATTAATATTTTTCAATCGGTAGTGAAAATCATTACTGATACCAGGGAAATAAATTGCGTGATACGTCACAAATAATCAAATGCAATCTTGTGGTGATTATTTGTGATTAATAGAGTGAAGGCACCAACCACGCAGGGATTGCCCCGCGTGTTCTCATTTTCTGGAGAGAGTTATGGAGATCCTCTACAACGTCTTTACCGTTTTCTTTAATCAGGTAATGACCAACGCCCCGCTGTTGCTGGGTATCGTGACGTGCCTGGGGTACATCCTGCTGCGCAAAAGCGTCAGCGTGATTATCAAAGGCACCATCAAAACCATCATTGGTTTTATGCTGCTGCAGGCGGGGTCTGGCATTCTGACCAGCACCTTTAAGCCGGTGGTTGCCAAAATGTCGGAGGTGTACGGCATTAACGGCGCCATCTCTGATACCTACGCGTCCATGATGGCCACTATCGATCGCATGGGGGATGCGTACAGCTGGGTTGGATATGCGGTACTGCTGGCGCTGGCGCTGAACATCATTTATGTGCTCCTGCGGCGCATCACCGGTATTCGCACCATCATGCTCACCGGGCACATCATGTTCCAGCAGGCGGGGCTGATTGCGGTTTCGCTCTATATCTTTGGTTACCCAATGTGGACCACGGTTATCTGCACCGCTGTGCTGGTCTCACTTTACTGGGGCATTACCTCCAACATGATGTACAAGCCAACGCAGGAGGTCACTGACGGCTGCGGCTTCTCCATCGGTCACCAGCAGCAGTTCGCTTCATGGATAGCTTACAAAGTTGCGCCGTATCTGGGCAAAAAAGAGGAGAGCGTTGAAGACCTCAAGCTGCCGGGCTGGCTGAACATCTTCCACGACAACATCGTCTCAACGGCGATTGTAATGACTATCTTCTTCGGGGCCATTCTCCTCTCCTTCGGCATTGACGTGGTGCAGGCGATGGCGGGTAAAACCCACTGGACGGTCTATATCCTGCAAACCGGTTTCTCTTTTGCCGTGGCCATTTTCATCATCACTCAGGGCGTGCGTATGTTCGTCGCCGAGCTGTCTGAAGCGTTCAACGGTATCTCTCAGCGCCTGATCCCTGGCGCGGTGCTGGCGATTGACTGTGCGGCTATCTATAGCTTTGCGCCAAACGCCGTCGTGTGGGGGTTCATGTGGGGCACCATTGGCCAGCTGATTGCAGTTGGCATCCTGGTGGGCTGCGGCTCCTCCATCCTGATTATTCCAGGCTTTATCCCGATGTTCTTCTCCAACGCCACTATCGGCGTGTTTGCTAACCACTTCGGCGGCTGGCGCGCTGCGCTCAAGATCTGCCTGGTCATGGGCATGGTTGAAATCTTTGGTTGCGTGTGGGCGGTCAAGCTCACCGGTATGAGCGCCTGGATGGGCATGGCGGACTGGTCAATTCTGGCACCGCCAATGATGCAGGGCTTTGCCTCCGTCGGGCTGGCCTTTATGACCGTCATCATCCTGATTGCACTGACTTATATGTTCTTCGCTGGCCGTTCGCTGCGGGCTGAAGAAGATGCGGAAAAACAAACAGCAGAAGTTTCTGCTCACTAAGGAGTTTCGATTATGACCGTACGTATCCTGGCTGTGTGTGGCAATGGGCAAGGAAGCTCCATGATCATGAAAATGAAAGTGGACCAGTTTTTAACCCAGTCAAACATTGACCACACGGTGAACAGCTGCGCAGTGGGTGAATACAAAAGTGAACTGAACGGCGCGGACATCATTATCGCTTCAACTCACATCGCCGGTGAGATCAGCGTGTCGGGCAACAAATATGTGGTAGGCGTGCGCAACATGCTGTCGCCTGCGGATTTCGGGCCAAAACTGCTGGAAGTGATCAAAGAACACTTCCCACAAGACGTGAAGTGAGGGCGACACATGAAGCTACGTGATTCGCTGGCAGAGAATAACTCCATTCTTCTACAGGCCGAAGCCAGCACCTGGCAGGAAGCGGTGAAGCTGAGCGTGGATCTGCTGGTCAAGGCGGACGTTGTCGAGCCGCGTTATTACCAGGCCATTCTGGATGGCGTGGCGCAGCACGGCCCGTACTTTGTGATTGCCCCGGGCCTCGCAATGCCGCATGGCCGTCCGGAAGAGGGCGTCAAGAAAACAGGCTTTGCGCTGGTGACGCTGAAAACCCCGCTGGTGTTCAACCACGAAGATAACGACCCGGTCGACATCCTGATCACCATGGCGGCCGTTGATGCCAATACCCACCAGGAGGTGGGCATCATGCAGATCGTTAACCTGTTTGATGATGAAGCTAATTTTGACCGTTTACGCGCCTGCCGTACCGCGCAGGATGTGCTGGATTTAATTGATAACGCCACTGCGGCGGCAGTTTAAGAGGGAATTGAAAATGTCATTACCAATGTTGCAGGTCGCGCTGGATAACCAGACTCTGTCTCACGCCTACGAAACCACCCGCCTGATTGCGGAAGAGGTGGATATTATCGAAGTGGGTACCATTCTGTGCGTGGGCGAGGGCGTTCGCGCGGTTCGCGACCTGAAAGCGCTCTATCCGCACAAAATCGTGCTGGCGGATGCCAAAATCGCCGATGCGGGCAAAATTCTCTCACGCATGTGTTTTGAAGCCAACGCCGACTGGGTCACCGTCATCTGCTGCGCGGATATCAACACGGCCAAAGGCGCGCTGGACGTGGCAAAAGAGTTCAACGGCGACGTGCAGATTGAACTGACCGGTTTCTGGACCTGGGAGCAGGCGCAGGAGTGGCGCGAGGCGGGCATCCAGCAGGTGGTTTATCACCGCAGCCGTGATGCGCAGGCCGCCGGCGTGGCGTGGGGCGAAGCCGATATCAGCGCGATCAAACGCCTGGCCGATATGGGCTTCAAGGTGACCGTAACCGGTGGCCTGGCGCTGGAAGAGCTGCCGCTGTTCAAGGGTATTCCAATTCACGTCTTTATTGCCGGTCGTAGCATTCGCGACGCGGCGTCTCCGGTGGAAGCGGCGCGCCAGTTCAAACGCTCGATCGCTCAGCTTTGGGGCTAAGGAGCGGGTATGTTGTCAAAACAGGTCCCGCTTGGCATCTATGAAAAGGCACTCCCGGCGGGGGAGTGCTGGCTGGAGCGGCTACAGCTGGCGAAGCGGCTGGGCTTTGATTTTGTCGAAATGTCCGTGGATGAGACGGACGAGCGCCTTTCGCGCCTGGACTGGAGCCGCGAACAGCGTCTGGCGCTGGTGAGCGCCATTGCCGAGACCGGCGTGCGCGTGCCGTCCATGTGCCTGAGCGCTCATCGCCGCTTTCCTCTCGGTAGCGAAGATGATGCCGCGCGCGCGCAGGGGCTGGAGATCATGCGGAAAGCTATCCGCTTTGCGCAGGATGTCGGCATCCGCGTGATCCAGCTGGCGGGTTACGATGTTTACTATCAGGAGGCCAACGACGAAACGCGGCGTCGTTTTCGTGACGGCCTGAAAGAGAGCGTCGACATGGCAAGCCGCGCGCAGGTGACGCTGGCAATGGAGATCATGGACTACCCGTTGATGAACTCCATCAGCAAGGCGCTGGGCTACGCGCATTATCTGAATAACCCGTGGTTCCAGCTCTATCCGGATATCGGCAACCTGTCGGCATGGGATAACGACGTGCAGATGGAGCTACAGGCGGGCGTCGGGCATATCGTGGCGGTGCACGTCAAGGACACCCGTCCTGGCGTGTTTAAAAATGTGCCGTTCGGCACCGGGGTAGTGGATTTCGAACGTTGCTTTGAGACGCTCAAACATACAGGTTATTGCGGGCCTTACCTGATTGAGATGTGGAGCGAAACCTCGGACGATCCGGCGGCGGAAGTGGCGAAAGCCCGGGACTGGGTGCGCGAGCGCATGGCGCGGGCAGGCTTACTGGAGGCGGAACATGCATAAGCTGAAGCAGCAGGTCTTTGAGGCTAATCTGGATCTTCCGCGCTATGGCCTGGTGACGTTTACCTGGGGCAACGTGAGCGCCATCGATCGCGAGCAGGGGCTGGTGGTGATTAAGCCGAGCGGCGTGGCATATGACGCCATGAAAGCAGACGATATGGTGGTGGTCGACCTAGAAGGAAACGTGGTTGAGGGCAAATGGCGTCCTTCTTCGGATACGGCTACCCATCTGGCGCTCTACCAGCGTTATCCGTCGCTGGGCGGTGTCGTGCACACGCATTCTACGCACGCCACTGCCTGGGCGCAGGCTGGCCTGGCCATCCCGGCGCTGGGCACGACGCACGCGGACTACTTCTTCGGAGACATTCCGTGTACGAGAGCACTAACGCAGGCTGAGGTAGAAGGCGAGTACGAGCTCAACACCGGCAGGGTGATTATCGAAACGCTGGGTGAGACGGAACCGCTGCATACGCCGGGTATTGTGGTGTACCAGCACGGTCCGTTCTCCTGGGGTAAGGATGCGCACGACGCCGTGCATAACGCGGTGGTAATGGAAGAGGTGGCAAGAATGGCGTGGATTGCCCGCGGCATTAACCCACAGCTTCAGGGCATTGATGATTATCTGATGAACAAGCATTTCATGCGTAAGCACGGCCCGAATGCCTATTACGGGCAGAAGTAAATATGCGCTCTGGGATACCGAAACAGCTGTAACCGGTGGTATTCCGGAGCCATTCATAAAAAAGCCCCCGTGCAGGGGGCTGGTTGGTTGTTGCTCTGTCTCGTTGGCTTTCCTGGTGCTGGCGATAAAGCGTTATTGGTAAATATCTGCACTGGCGTGCATATTACCGTTGCTGCCGGGCTCACGCGTCAGCATGACGTGATAGTATTTTGCGCCCCGGGCGTCGGTTTCTTCATTAAGCGCCCGATCTGCTTCACTTTCGGTGGCGAAGTTATGATTGATGTAAATTACGCCTAAGCTCTGCACATCATCCATGTTTCTGGCCTGCTGGCTGTCTATCCTGATGGCTGCCATCGCGTTTGCACTGAGCAAAAGCGCAGCCATAATGGCGATTGCGATGTTTTTCATGATTTGCGCTCCACGACTGCATGCTGCGGTAATACGGTTGCTGCTCTCCTTCCCGGTTTATATGGTCTTTGCTTAAAGTGTAATCGCTTCTCTGTCAGCGATGGGTGACCATTTCTGATGGTGTTGTTCAAAAAAGCAGCGCTTCAGATATGAGCGATTTTAAATCACCCACTTAGACCCGCTTCGCGCTTTGTGCGAATTATTTGTGCAATCAGCTTGAGTTTCCCGGGGGGCGCAAGTATTATGACGCGTCAATTTTTCAGCCGACCTTTAACACGTTCCTTGCCTCCCCGGGCCTCGGCTGACCCAGACAGGAGGCTGAATAATCCGTAAGGAGCAATTCGATGCGTCATTACGAAATCGTTTTTATGGTCCACCCTGACCAGAGCGAACAGGTTCCGGGCATGATCGAGCGTTACTCTGCTGCCATCACTGGTGCAGAAGGCACGATCCACCGTCTGGAAGACTGGGGCCGCCGTCAGCTGGCTTACCCGATCAACAAACTGCACAAAGCTCACTACGTTCTGATGAACGTTGAAGCTCCGCAGGAAGTGATCGATGAGCTGGAAACTACCTTCCGCTTCAACGATGCCGTTATCCGCAGCATGGTTATGCGTACTAAGCACGCAGTTACCGAAGCATCTCCGATGGTTAAAGCGAAAGACGAGCGTCGTGAACGTCGCGATGATTTCGCAAACGAAACCGCAGATGATTCTGATGCTGGGGATTCTGAAGAGTAATTTCTGATGACCAACCGTCTGGTGTTGTCCGGTACCGTGTGCAGGACCCCCCTTCGAAAGGTCAGTCCATCAGGAATTCCGCATTGCCAGTTCGTGCTTGAGCATCGTTCTGTGCAAGAGGAAGCCGGGTTTCACCGGCAGGCGTGGTGCCAAATGCCCGTAATTATTAGCGGACACGAAAACCAGGCCATTACTCACAGTTTAACGGTCGGTAGCGCAGTAATCGTTCAGGGGTTCATTTCTTGCCACAAGGCAAAGAACGGTCTGAGCAAAATGGTTCTGCATGCCGAGCAGATTGATTTGATAGATTCTGGAGACTAGCCATATGGCACGTTATTTCCGTCGTCGCAAGTTCTGCCGTTTCACCGCGGAAGGCGTTCAAGAGATCGACTATAAAGATATCGCAACGCTGAAAAACTACATCACCGAAAGCGGTAAGATTGTCCCAAGCCGTATCACCGGTACTCGTGCAAAATATCAGCGTCAGCTGGCTCGCGCTATCAAACGCGCTCGCTACCTGTCTCTGCTGCCGTACACTGATCGTCATCAGTAATCGGGCACGGTCCATTAATACGACTTTAAGAGGATAAGGTAATGCAAGTTATTCTGCTTGATAAAGTAGCAAACCTGGGCAGCCTGGGTGATCAGGTAAACGTTAAAGCGGGTTACGCTCGTAACTTCCTGGTACCACAGGGTAAAGCTGTTCCAGCTACTAAGAAAAACGTAGAGTTTTTCGAAGCACGTCGTGCTGAACTGGAAGCCAAACTGGCTGACGTTCTGGCGGCTGCTAACGCTCGCGCTGAAGCAATCAACGCACTGGGCACCGTTACTATCGCGTCTAAAGCTGGCGACGAAGGTAAACTGTTCGGTTCCATCGGTACCCGCGATATCGCTGATGCAGTAACTGCAGCAGGCGTTAAAGTGGCTAAGAGCGAAGTTCGCATGCCGAACGGCGTTCTGCGTACCACTGGTGAGCACGAAGTTGACTTCCAGGTTCACAGCGAAGTGTTCGCTAAACTGGTTGTTAACGTTGTAGCTGAGTAATTTTTTACTCTGCTCACGTCGAAGCGCCGGCCCTGTGCCGGCGTTTTGCTTTTTAGCGTGACCCTGCATCATCTTTTGCTCTTGTAAGGTCGCTATTCCTGACGCATTCTCTGATAATAAATTGAAACGCAATTTTATTTATGAGATTAGTCATGGACACCGCTCTACCCACGCCCGTCTTTGCCCGTCGAAATGTGGCCTATGCCTGCGCCACGCTCTGCTGTCTGCTTTGGGGTAGCTCGTACCCGGCCATAAAAAGTGGCTACGAACTCTTTCAGATCGCGACCGATGATATCCCGTCCAAGGTGGTGTTTGCCGGATACCGTTTTCTGTTTGCCGGTGCGCTACTGCTGCTGTTTGCCCTGGCCCAGCGAAAACCGATTGGCAGGCTCACCCCCACGCAGTTTGGCCAGCTAACGATCCTCGGGCTGACCCAGACCACCGTTCAGTACACCTTCTTTTATATTGGCCTGGCCTACACGACGGGCGTGAATGGCTCCATCATGAACGCCACCGGCACCTTCTTCAGCGTGCTGCTGGCGCACTTTATCTATCACAACGACAAGCTCAGCTATAACAAAACGCTGGGCTGCATTCTCGGGTTTGCCGGGGTGATGCTGGTGAACTTCCGCAGCGGGTTAAGTGATTTCCAGTTTGTCTGGCAAGGTGACGGTTTCGTGGTGCTGGCGGCCTTTATTCTCTCTGCCGCCACGCTTTACGGAAAGCGGATCTCCCAGACCGTTGACCCGACGGTAATGACCGGGTGGCAGCTGGGGATAGGCGGGGCGGCACTGGTTGCGGGTGGCTATGCTACGGGCGGGACGCTGGAGGTGCACAGCATGAAGGCCGCCGCCGTGCTGGGCTATCTGACGCTGCTTTCATCGGTGGCGTTCGCCCTGTGGAGCGCGCTGCTTAAGGTGAACCGCGTAAGCATGATTGCCCCGTTCAACTTTGTCATCCCCGTGGCAGGGACGGTGCTCTCCGCCATTTTTCTCGGCGAAAACATTCTGGACATCAAATACGCGATTGCGCTGGTGCTGGTCTGTTCGGGGATATGGTGGGTAAATAAGCGGAACGCCTGAGAATTATCGCCGGGTAACGGCTTTGCCTTACCCGGCATGCAAACTACCGTGCTCTGATAAAGCTGCCGTCCGGCTGGCGGGTAAACAGCACCTGCTGACCGTTCCCGGTATCAATCGTCAGCCCGGTCACCACGCCGCTGGCATTCTGGCGGATCTGCACCATCTGACCATTTTGCAGGTTGCTGAGCGGCTTGCCTGCCCCTTCGACTTGCGCCATGGCATACACGTCCGTCGCGGGCAGATTGTGGTCGCGGAACAGTTGGGCAAGGGTTTTCCCCGACTCGACGCGATACGAGCGCCACTGCTGCTCGATGCCGGTAGGCTGTTGAGCCTGCGGTTCAGAAGGGGCGGCGGCCTGCTCCTGATCGTCCTGAACGGGCTCAGGCGCAACTGGCGCAACCTGGCCCGGATCGTTAGATGGCGTAACCAGCTGCGTCTGCATCGGCTGTGAATCGGGCTGCGGCCGGCTTTGCGACTGAATATCCAGCTCGGCATTCCGGCTAACCGGCGCGGTATCACCGCTGTCACCGCCGGAAGGAAGCAGGAAGCCGATGACGATCAGCAGCGCGCCAATGATAATGCCCCTGCGGTGCAAAGGCGGCAGCGGGTCCATGATGCGAAAGTTATCCGGCGCATGCCAGATTTTCGCCAGGGTAGGTTTCAGTTCAAATCGCCCGGGCATGGCTCTCCTCCTGCTCCGCGTCTTTTTATCCTGTCCTGAGAAGTGTAGTTTGCTAACTGCCTGATGGGCGTAACAAAGCCAGCTTTCGTGACATATATTCGGGAAAATCCTGACGGCTACTATTGTTTCCGTTTCGCCGCAGTTTGTCACCTTTACTTAAGACAAAGTTTTACCCATAAGGGCATGGCTGATATGCTGCCCGCTACTTTAAATGTGATGGAAGGAAAACCCATGACCACCCCGACTTTTGACACTATCGAAGCGCAGGCAAGCTACGGCATCGGCTTGCAGGTAGGACAGCAGCTGAGCGAATCCGGCCTGGAAGGTCTGTTACCGGAAGCGCTGGTGGCGGGTATCGCTGATGCGCTGGAAGGCAAGCAGCCTGCCGTGCCGGTAGACGTTGTGCACCGTGCGCTGCGTGAAATCCACGAACGTGCTGACGCCGTACGTCGCGCGCGTTTCGAAGAGATGGCGGCAGAAGGCGTGAAATATCTGGAAGAGAACCGCGAGCGTGAAGGCGTGAACAGCACCGAGTCTGGCCTGCAGTTCCGCGTGATCAACCAGGGTGACGGCGCAATCCCGGCTCGTACCGACCACGTTCGCGTCCACTACACCGGTAAGCTGATTGACGGTACCGTATTCGACAGCTCCGTAGCGCGCGGCGAACCGGCTGAGTTCCCGGTTAACGGCGTTATCGCTGGCTGGATCGAAGCATTAACCCTGATGCCAGTAGGCTCCAAATGGGAACTGACTATCCCTCATAACCTGGCTTACGGCGAGCGCGGCGCTGGCGCGTCCATTCCGCCGTTCAGCACCCTGGTGTTTGAAGTCGAGCTGCTGGAAATCCTGTAATCGGCTTTTCTTATTTTCCTCTCTCAGCACGGGGAGAGGAAAATAGCGATAAAACCTATAGTTACGACGGAATCAACATTTTATGTTGCAAACGAAACTGTTGCGTGTATTTTTGTGAGCTGTTTCGCGCTGTATGAGTGATATGACACTCACTTTCAACATATTATTAACATAATATTCAATTCATAGTATTCATCCCGCCGATTCTTACCTACTATCGATAAGCCCTTACAAAGGGACCGTCATTTATTTGGCGTATTTAAAGGCCAACAGAGCCTTAACAACACAGACAGGCATAAACAGGAAAATATAACATGGTAGATCAGGTCAAAGTCGCCGCCGCAGAAGAGGCGACATCTGAACAGTCGCTACGGCGTAATCTCACAAACCGTCACATTCAGCTTATTGCCATTGGGGGCGCCATTGGCACCGGGCTGTTTATGGGCTCGGGCAAAACCATCAGTCTTGCCGGGCCGTCGATCATCTTCGTTTATATGATCATCGGCTTTATGCTCTTTTTCGTGATGCGCGCAATGGGCGAACTGCTGCTCTCGAATCTCGAATACAAATCCTTCAGCGACTTCGCGTCGGATCTGCTCGGCCCGTGGGCGGGCTATTTTACCGGCTGGACCTACTGGTTCTGCTGGGTCGTTACCGGTATGGCGGACGTCGTTGCCATTACGGCTTACGCACAGTTCTGGTTCCCCGGCCTGTCGGACTGGGTGGCCTCGCTGGCGGTGATTGTCCTGCTGCTGAGCCTCAACCTCGCCACCGTTAAAATGTTCGGTGAGATGGAGTTCTGGTTCGCGATGATCAAAATCGTCGCCATCATCGCGCTGATTGTCGTCGGGCTGGTGATGGTGCTGACGCACTTCCAGTCGCCAACCGGCGTTCAGGCGTCGTTTGCCCATCTGTGGAATGACGGCGGCTGGTTCCCGAAAGGCATTAGCGGCTTCTTTGCCGGGTTCCAGATTGCGGTATTCGCGTTTGTCGGCATTGAGCTGGTCGGTACCACGGCGGCGGAAACCAAAGATCCGGAGAAATCCCTGCCGCGCGCGATCAACTCCATTCCGCTGCGTATCATCATGTTCTACGTGTTCGCGCTGATTATCATCATGTCCGTGACGCCGTGGAGTTCGGTAGTGCCAACGAAGAGCCCGTTCGTCGAGCTGTTCGTACTGGTCGGCCTGCCGGCGGCGGCGAGCCTGATTAACTTTGTGGTGCTGACCTCCGCGGCTTCATCGGCGAACAGCGGCGTGTTCTCCACCAGCCGCATGCTGTTCGGCCTGGCGCAGGAAGGCGTTGCCCCGAGCGCGTTCGCCAAACTCTCTAAACGCGCGGTACCGGCGAAAGGACTGACCTTCTCCTGCATTTGCCTGCTGGGCGGCGTGGTGATGCTCTACGTCAACCCGAGCGTGATTGGCGCATTCACCATGATTACCACGGTCTCTGCGATCCTGTTCATGTTCGTCTGGACCATCATCCTGTGCTCGTACCTGGTGTACCGCAAACAGCGTCCACACCTGCATGAGAAGTCGATCTACAAGATGCCGCTGGGCAAGCTGATGTGCTGGGTATGCATGGCGTTCTTCGTCTTCGTGCTGGTGCTGCTGACGCTGGAAGAAGATACCCGTCAGGCGCTGATCGTCACCCCGCTGTGGTTTATCGCGCTGGGGCTGGGCTGGCTGTTTATCGGTAAGAAACGTATGGCGGGCGTAAGGTAAAAGCAAAACGGCAACGTCGGTTGCCGTTTTTAGTTTTTGCTCCCTCTCTCCGTGGGAGGGGGCATCAGGCCGCAGCGGCCTTTTTTATTCCCCGGCCAGTGCGCGCGGGAACAGAACGTTATTCTCAAGACTGATGTGTTCCATCAGATCGTCGATCGTCTCGTTAATGCCGTTGTACAGGGCTTTCCAGGTGGTGCACGCTTCTGGCGGCGGGGTGACGTTATTGGTGGTGTGTTTGATCACTTCCAGCAGCTCGCCGGCGTCATCATGCTCGCTTTCCATCACGCTTATAGGCCCCATCGCCTGGCTACCCATTCCCTGTTTAATCATCGGGAAGAGGATCTGCTCTTCTTTCATCATGTGGCTGGAAAGTTCTTCGTGCAGCATGGTCAGGTATTTTGCCAGACCGCGCGGTACGGAGGGTTTGTCGGCGTGAACGCGCTCGACTTTGGTCGCCTGCAAAATTAGCTCCGGCAGCTGTTCGCGGTGACGATCGTGGTAACGCACGATGATATGGTCGATGATTTCAGCAAGCGGCGCGGTGCGCCAGTCTTTATCGACAGGCTGTTCGGCCAGCAGCGCCAGCTCCGCTTCGATAGCCTCCACGTCCAGCTCTTTACGCGACGCTGCACGCGCCAGCGTTTGCTTACCGCCGCAGCAGTAATCCATGTCGTATTTGCGGAACAGCGCAGAAGCGCGAGGGATGGAGAGCGCCAGCTCGCCCAGGGGTTGATCGCGGAAGGCCATAGTCGTTACCTCATCATCAATAATATAAGATGCATTTTAAATACATCTTTAAGCCGATACTATAACCCTTTAGTGGCAAGGGTAAAAATGAGAGGGCGCTCACAAAAAAAGAGCGCTTTTAAGCTGCTGATTGAATGCAGAAAAGGGCTTTAGAAAGTTTTTAAAGGTGGAGAAACAGTAAACAACCCGCCGCGCGTGCCGATAGATACACGTCAGACAAACCTGCATATAAAAAGGCAACGCATGTTTAAACGTATAAAAGTGATTACTCTTCTGATTTCGGTGCTGCTTGTGCTCGGCATTATGCAACTGATCTCCGCCGGCATTTTCATTAACGCGCTCAATAACGATAAAGAGAACTTCACCGTTTCTCA
The DNA here is from genome assembly GCF_026627565.1 of Enterobacter cloacae complex sp. 2022EL-00788. Classification (NCBI taxonomy): domain Bacteria; kingdom Pseudomonadati; phylum Pseudomonadota; class Gammaproteobacteria; order Enterobacterales; family Enterobacteriaceae; genus Enterobacter; species Enterobacter cloacae complex sp. 2022EL-00788. The sequence goes on from NZ_JAPNMC010000012.1 coordinate 69,779, forward strand.
GATTTCCAGCCAGAACGTGGCGGAGTTTACCGATGCATGGATTAGCCTGAACCAGGCGCGCGTCACCCTGAACCGCGGCATGCTGCGCCTGCAAAGCAGCATGGCTTCCCAAATTAACGGCGGCCAGCTGAACGAGCTGGTGAATACCACGAAAAACCTGCTGGCCGACGCGCAGGCCCACTACGATACGTACTACGCGCTGCCGGAAACCCCGGGGCTGGATGAGCGCCTGGCCGACAGGCTGGAAGAACAGTACCGCATTTACTCCGCCACGCTGACGCAAATGAACGTCCTGCTGGGCCAGGGTAATCTGGAAGATATGTTCAAGCAAAATGCGGAGCAGAAACAGACCGCGATGCAGAAGGTCTATCACGAGTGGCGTGAGGCGCAGGCCGCGCTTACCGCGAAAGGCATCAAGGACAATGAAAGCGACTACAGGCGCATTCTGTGGATCCTTTCTGCGGTGATGCTGCTGGTGATCGCGGTGATTATTTCCAGCTGGGTTGCGATGCGCCGCGTGCTGCTGCTGCCGCTGGAAGAGGTGATTAACCACATCCGCGCCATTGCAGCAGGGGATTTAACCCAGCCGGTTCAGGCTGAGGGGAAAAACGAAATGGCGATCCTGGCGCGTAACGTCCAGGAGATGCAAACCGCGCTGGCCAACACGGTGGGCGTGGTGCGTGAAGGCGCAGACACCATCTACACCGGCGCGGGTGAAATTTCTGCCGGCAGTAACGATCTCTCTTCCCGTACCGAGCAGCAGGCCGCGTCGCTGGAAGAAACCGCCGCCAGCATGGAGCAGCTGACCGCTACCGTGAAGCAAAACGCCGATAACGCGCGTCAGGCTTCCCGCCTGGCGCTGGATGCCTCTTCCACCGCGAAGAAGGGTGGAAACGTGGTGGAAGGCGTGGTGCGCACAATGGATGAAATCGCCACCAGCTCCAGCAAAATAGCGCAGATCACCAACGTGATCGACGGCATTGCCTTCCAGACCAATATTCTGGCGCTGAACGCGGCGGTAGAAGCTGCGCGCGCGGGCGAGCAGGGCCGCGGCTTTGCGGTGGTTGCGGGCGAAGTGCGTACTCTGGCCCAGCGCAGCGCTCAGGCGGCGAAAGAGATCAAAGCGCTGATCGACGATTCTGGCGAGCGCGTGAACGCAGGCTCTCAGCTGGTGAATGAGGCGGGCGCGACGATGGCGGAAATCGTCAGTGCGGTTACGCGCGTAACGGACATTATGGGCGAGATTGCCTCTGCGTCCGACGAGCAGAGCCGCGGTATCGACCAGGTAGGTCAGGCCGTGGCGGAGATGGATCGCGTCACCCAGCAGAATGCCTCGCTGGTGGAGGAGTCTGCGGCAGCGGCGGCAGCGCTGGAAGACCAGGCGGCGCGCCTGAACGAAGCGGTGGCGGTATTTAAAATTACCCGCAGCCAGGCGGTGAAGGCAGCCCCGGTGAAAAGCGTTGCAGCCAGGGCGCAGCCCGTAGCGTCGGCGTCTGAAGCGAACTGGGAAACGTTTTAACCCGGTGCCGGGTAGGCGTTCGCGCCACCCGGCAAAAATCACGTCTCCGAAGCCGGAACGACCCTCGGTTTTTCCGGCTTCGCTCTCACCGCAATCACCACCCCAAGAACCAGCAGCGCGATCCCGCAGGCCGTTAACAGCGGCGGCACGCTCTGGCGCATCAGGAAGGTATAGAGCAGCCCGGCCAGGGTTTCGAAGACAATCAGCGGCCCCAAGATCACCGTCGGCAGCTTCTGGCTGGCCACGTTCCAGCACAGCGCGCCCACCCATGAACACAGCACGGCAATGGCGACCATCAGCCCGACGAACACCCACGGGCGCGGCCCAAAGGGCAGGGTAAACGCCGGCTGCTGGCTGCCCAGCCAGATACACGCGCCGACATAGCCCACTAACGAGACGGGGAGCGTCACCAGCGCCTGCGCCGTGGCCCACATCATCGGGTGTTTGTCCGGGTTCTCCCGCAGCCAGCGCGCGTTGCGCAGGGCATACCAGGCCCAGCACGCCACCGAGATGAACGCTAACAGGATACCCGAACCGTAGCGCCACAAGCTGAAATCCTCCAGACCGTGGCGCAGCTCGGCGATATTAACGCACACCAGCCCCACAGCGGTGCAGGCCAGCGCCGGCGCCATTTTTGACCACGCCAGCCTGCCGTCACGCTGGCTGTAAAGCAGGTTCGCGAAAACCGGGATCACGACCGGCAGCGTACCGATAATCATGGTGGAAACCGGCGCGCCGGTGCGCTGAATGGCGCTCGCCAGACAGACGTAGTAGATAAGATTACCCGTCATGGTCAGCGCCAGCGCGGTGATCCAGTCCTGACGACCAAGCTGACGCAAACGCGCGCGTCCCAGCCACGCCAGCGGCACGGCAATCAGCCCCAGCGCCAGATAGCGTCCGGTAGACTGCAATATCGCCGGATACTCCGGCACAATCAGCGGGCCTACGAAAATCAGCCCCCACATTAAACCCGCAAGCAGGGCATACAACACGCCGCTAATCATCTTCTCATCCACAGTGATTCATTTTGTAACCAGTGTAGGAGGCGGACGCGCGCGCGTATTGTATGAGATTGCGCATCAGCGCCTGGCAACCTGCTTCTGGTAGCGCACGGGCGTAATGCCGTAGCGGCGTGAAAAGGCGCGGGTCAGGTGCGACTGATCGGTCAGCCCCGTTGCGGCGGCCACTTCGGCGGCAGGCATGCCGTGCGTAAGGAACGCTTTGGCGCGCCACAGGCGAATGGCCATCAGCATCTGATGCGGGGTGACGTGAAAATGGGCTTTGAACTGACGCTGAAAATGGTACGGGCTGAGCGAGACGACGTTGGCCAGCTCGTCCAGGGTGAGCGAGCGCATATAGTTATCGTGCAGATAGTCGCGAACGCGTTCGAAGCGGTGCGCGCCTTCGTTAACGACCGGCGCATGGTGGGCCAGCGGCTGAAATGTCTGAATTAAATCCAGCAATAATCCCTTCTGTGCCAGCGGATCGTCCGTATGCCACAGGCCGTAAATCAGCTGGCCGATTTGCTGCGAGCGCAGCGGGTCATGGCGGGTTACGTCGCTAAACCACCAGTGGCACAGGCCGGTGACCTCCTCCAGCAGATCGGGTTCGAGATAAACCATCCGATAGCGCCAGCCGCCCTCGGTTGCTGACTCTCCGGTGTGGATCTCGTCCGGGTTCATGGTGACAACGGATTTTTCAGCGGCGAGATGCTGGGTCCCGCGATAGCGAAAGCGCTCGGCACCGGTTTCGATGGTGCCGATGCCGAAGGCTTCATGGGTATGAGGCTCGAAGGCGTAGTCAGAGATATGGGCATGATAAAGCTCAAGACCGGGCAGCTGCGCCAGATGGCGAAAGCGCGCGCTGTCTCTCTCATCAGTAAACTGTTCCGGTACGCCTTGCACGGTGAGCCTCCTTGTGGGTCATCGCTTTATTATCAGAAATGACCCAGGGGGATGCCACAAAAAATAACCGATTCTTAACAATTACAGAATGGCTTTGATGCTTTCCGCCAGCGGCGTCGTCGGACGGCCAATCAGCCTGCTCAGGGTACGGCTGTCGTCAAACAGGCCGCCTCTGGACGCGCCCGTGTCGGAGTCCGCCAGCATATCCGCCAGCCCGGCAGGCAGCCCTGCGCCCTTCAGCGCGGCGGCGAAATCCGCTTCGCTCAGGTTCTGATAAGCCACCGGCTTGCCGCTCTGCTTGCTCAGTTCCGCCGCCAGCTCGCTCAGCGTCCAGCCGTGGTCGCCCGCCAGCTCGTAGACCTTGCCTGCATGGCCCTCTTCAGAAATGACTTTCGCCGCTGCCGCCGCGTAATCCGCACGGGTCGCGGAGGCTATTTTGCCGTCACCCGCCGCGCCAATAAACACGCCGTGCTCGAGGGCTGGCGGCGCGCTCGCCAGATAGTTTTCGGTATACCAGCCGTTGCGCAGCAGGGCATAAGGCACGCCGGAGGCCGCCAGCGCATTTTCGGTTTCAACGTGCTCTGCGTGCAGGCCCAGCGGGGAGTTATCCGCGTGCAGCAGGCTGGTGTAGGCGATGAACTTCACGCCTGCCGCTTTGGCAGCGTTAATCACGTTCTGATGCTGTACGGCGCGCTGGCCCACTTCGCTGGAGGAGATGAGCAGCAGTTTATCCACGCCGTTCAGCGCGGTGGTGAAGGCGGCTTCATCGGTGTAGTCCGCCTGACGCACGTCGAGCCCCTGCTGACTCAACGCGTCGGCTTTCGCCGGGTTACGCACGATAGCCACAATCTGGCTGGCCGGAACGGTTTTCAGAAGCTGTTCAATAACGAGTTTGCCAAGCTGGCCGGTAGCGCCGGTAATTGCGATCATGATGAATCTCCTTCGTGTTTGTCTGGTGTTGTGGCACACTAGCACCATAACTAACTTTTAGTAAGTACGCACAAAAAGGTAAGTATTAAAATGACGATACCAACGCTCACCGAGCAAATGCGTGACGGGAATCTTTTTGCCGAACAGTGCCCCTCCCGGGAGGTGCTCAAACACGTAACCAGCCGCTGGGGCGTGCTGATCCTGGTGGCATTACGCGAGGGCACGCACCGCTTCAGCGACTTGCGCCGCAAGATGGGCGGCGTCAGCGAGAAGATGCTGGCCCAGTCGCTTCAGGCGCTGGAGCAGGACGGATTTGTCGATCGCGTCTCGTATCCGGTCGTGCCGCCGCATGTGGAGTATAGCCTGACGCCGCTGGGCGTTGAGGTAAGCGAGAAAGTGGCCGCGCTGGCGGACTGGATTGAGGTGAATACGCCGCAGGTGCTGGCGAACCGGGACGAGCGCGCGGCCTGATGCCCTCAGCCTGACCCTCTCCCGCGGGAGAGGGAACAAACGTTAAAAACGGCAACGTGCGTTGCCGTTTTGCTTTTACCTGCTCAAATCGACCTGATAAATCGCAAAGCCAACGTCATCCGTCGCGACCTTTTTCATCGGATACTGGGCTTTATCCTGAATAAACGCGGCTGCCTTATCGGACGGTGAGGTCTCAAAGCGAATATCCAGCGTTGTGTCGCTGTGGATGGGCGCCAGACGCCAGTTGTTATCCACCGCCGGATGAATTTCACCCGCTTTTTTAGACTCTGCGCCGATCCACGCCGCCAGCACCGAGCGGTTCTCATCCGGGGACGCAAAGGCGATATGGCTGTCGCCCGTTCCGGCGAACTTACCGCCATAGGCGCGATAGTTATTGGTCACCACCAGGAAGGTCGCATTCGGGTCAATGGCCTTACCGTTGAAGGTCAGGTTTTTGATGCGCTCCGCCTGCGGGTTTATCGTCTGGCACTCGCCGTCATATCTGGCGGGCTGGGTTACATCAATCTGATACTCCACGCCGTCGATCACGTCGAAGTTGTAGGTGCGGAAGCCGTCCCAGTTAATCAGCGACTGCGGCTTGCTGCTGTGCGGGTCGATCTGGTTAAACTGCCCGGCGGAGCACTCCAGCCACTCCTTCACCTCTTTCCCCGTGGCCTTCACCACGACGAGGGTGTTGGGATAAAGATAGAGGTCGGCGGCGTTGCGGAAGGTCAGCTGGCCTTTTTCCACCTCAACGTAGCTGGCCGGATCGTTCTTGCGGCCGCCCACCTTGAACGGCGCGGCGGCAGACAGCACCGGCAGTTTTGCCAGGTCCGGGTCGCCCTGAATAAAGTGTTCGGCGTAGGCTTTCTGCGCCATGTTTACCACCTGCACGGTCGGGTCATCCTGCACCAGCGCCAGGAAGCTGTACATGTTGTCGGCTGATTTACCGATAGGCTTGCTGACAAATTCACGCGTGGCGTCGTGATCGTGCTTCAGCACGTCAACCAGCGGTTTATCTTCTGCGGCCAGGGATTTTTTCGCGGCGACGTCATAAATCGGACGCGCTTGCGCTTTCGACTGCGTGACTTTCCAGCTTCCGCCGTCGTTATTCAGCACCAGATCCACCACGCCAAGATGATCGCCCCACATGCCCGGCATCACGGACGGTACGCCGTTGAGCGTGCCTTTTTCGATGTCTGCGCCTTTGATTCCGGAGAAATCTTTGCCCGGGAAGACCGCGTGGGCGTGGCCGAACAGGATCGCATCGACGCCCGGCACCTGGCTGAGGTAGTAAACGGAGTTTTCGGCCATCGCCTGATACGGATCGGCGGAGAGGCCCGAGTGGGCGACAACCACCACCAGGTCTGCGCCTTTCGCGCGCATCTCCGGCACGTACTTACGCGCGGTTTCGGTAATATCGTTTACGGTCACTTTACCGTCGAGGTTGGCTTTATCCCACGTCATGATCTGCGGTGGTACAAAGCCGATATAGCCGATTTTCAGCGTCTGTTTTTTACCGTCCCGATCGACGGCGTCGGTCTCTTTAATCAGATAAGGGGTAAACAGCGGCTTCTGGGTTTTAACGTCGATGATATTGGCGTTAACGTACGGGAATTTAGCCCCTGCCAGCGCGTCGTGCAGGTATTTTAGCCCGTAATTAAATTCGTGATTGCCCAGGTTGCCGACGGCATAGTCCAGCGTATTCATCGCCTTATAGACCGGGTGGATCTCACCTTTCTTCAGCCCCTTCGCCGCCATGTAATCGCCGAGCGGGCTGCCCTGAATCAAATCGCCGTTGTCCACCAGCACGCTGTTTTTTACCTCACCGCGAGCGGCGTTAATCAGGCTTGCCGTGCGCACCAGGCCGAATTTTTCGGTTGGCGTATCTTTGTAGTAATCGAAGTCCATCATGTTGCCGTGCAGATCGGTGGTTTCCAGAATGCGGAGATCCACCGTCGCTGCCTGAACGCCTGCCGCAATCAGCGTTGCCAGGAGCGTTGCGCTAAACTTAATCATCTGAGGAGTCCTTTTTTCGATCCAAGCCACAAAAGAATATGTATGTATATTTTATTGCTTACAGAAGTGTGAATGCTGCCAGAAAAAAGGCCCCTGAAACCAGAATTGCTTCACAGATAGCGGAATTGTTCACATTACGATATAACTAAAACAATAAGTTATGCCCACTGCGTTAACGAAGAGGTGGAGAATGTTAGATAAGATTTGTCAGCTCGCACGGGATGCGGGTGATGCCATCATGCAGGTGTACGACGGTGCGCAGCCGATGGACGTTGTCAGCAAGGCGGACGACTCTCCGGTTACGGCGGCGGATATCGCAGCGCATGCGGTGATCCTGAAAGGCTTACAGGCGCTGACGCCGGACATCCCGGTCCTTTCCGAAGAAGCGCCCCAGAGCTGGGACGAACGTCAGCACTGGCAGCGTTACTGGCTGGTGGATCCGCTCGACGGCACCAAAGAGTTCATCAAGCGTAACGGTGAATTTACCGTGAATATCGCCCTGATTGAAAACGGGAAAGCGGTGCTCGGCGTGGTTTACGCACCGGTGATGAAGGTGATGTACAGCGCGGCGGAAGGCAGGGCCTGGAAGGAAGAGTGCGGGGTACGTAAGCAGATTCAGGTGCGCGACGCGCGTCCACCGCTGGTGGTGATCAGCCGCTCGCACAGCGACAGCGAGCTGGAGGAGTACCTGCAGCAGCTGGGTGAACATCAGACCACGTCGATTGGCTCGTCGCTGAAGTTCTGCCTGGTGGCGGAAGGGCAGGCGCAGCTGTACCCCCGTTTTGGGCCAACGAACGTCTGGGATACCGCAGCGGGCCATGCCGTTGCCGCTGCGGCCGGTGCGCATGTGCATGACTGGCAGGGCAAGCCGCTGGATTACACCCCGCGCGAGTCATTCCTGAACCCGGGCTTCCGGGTATCACTTTACTGAGCCAGCAGCTTGTGCAGCAGGGCAACCACCTGCTGCACCTCATCCTGGGTCAGCGCGCCGTCTTTGACCCACGCTACGCGGCCCTCTTTATCCAGCACGATAACCGCTGAACTCTCTTCTTCCAGCTGCCAGGCCTTACGCGTCACGCCGTTGCTGTCGACAATAAACTGCGACCACGGATAGAGCTTCTTATTGCTCTCCAGGCTTGAACGCACAAACATCCCGGAGCCGGGAATGGCATCGTCGGTGTTCACGATGGTGGTGGTCTGATAGCGGTCGTGAGGGAATTTTGCTGACTTGATCGCCTCCACGAGTGTCGCGTTTTTCTCTTTTGCGGATGTACGACCGGCAATATGTTGTACAACTCTCACTTTGCCCGCGAGCTGCGCGCTATTCCAGGCTTTATAGCTAAACTTATCATTGTCGAGAATCAATTCTCCCCGGTCAGCAATGCCGACGGGCGGAACGCGTTGTCCTTTTTCAATGTTATGTGCGGATGCCATCAGAGGCAGCAACAGGCAAGCTGCTGCCAGGATGTTACGTAGGGTCATGGTGTTTCCTTATTGTGAGCAGGTGATCCGACCACTTGGTCATGCGCTTTAATCATAAGTGCGATCAATGGGCTTTTCCCGCAATCCCGATGCCAGTTTGCGGGCGAACGCACATATCCATGCAAAAACGACGGCATATACTGCTCTGCATCACGGTTTGCAAAGATTATTCTGAATAATTGTAATCAAACGGTAAATAAACTTATGCACACTGGGTAAGTACGAGGTTCTGGTCTATAGTCATTGGGCATCAAAATTTGCGCTCAGGACAGTCGGGCCGATTGTGGCACCGCAAGAGCGTATGATTCGCAGGAGATACAAGAATGAAAATTTTCCAACGCTACAACCCGCTTCAGGTGGCGAAGTACGTGAAGATCCTGTTCCGTGGACGGTTGTACATCAAGGATGTTGGCGCTTTTGAGTTCGATAAGGGGAAAATCCTTATCCCGAAAGTGAAGGACAAACAGCACCTGTCTGTGATGTCCGAAGTCAACCGCCAGGTTATGCGTCTGCAGACTGAGATGGCTTAACCAGCGTGCTATGCAGTAGTTAAAAAGACGGCTCCCGATGGGAGCCGTTGATGTTTGTGGGGGAAGTATAACTCTGACTCTGTTGTATCGGTAAATTTCTGGTTGCCACTTTCCAGAGGAAGTATGAGTTTGTGTAGTTATTCTTAAACTCTCTTTCAGTGCTCTCTTTTTGATATAAAACAATAAAAAATTGATTCTCTATTGGCCTTATTGAATTACGCATAAAGAATGCTCATCTCATTAACGAAAAGGAGTTTTAAGGATGGCTATTCCTGCTTATTTATGGCTGAAGGATGATGGTGGTGCGTTAATAAAAGGTGCTGTTGACGTACAAGATAGAGAGTCAAGTATAGAGATAAATGGGTTTTCACATAATGTATCTATTCCAACAGATCCATTGACAGGAAAAATTACCGGAACAAGGAAGCACTCAAGTATCCTCTTTATGAAAGAATTTGATTGTTCATCTCCCTATCTGTTCAAGGCGGTTTGTACCGGTCAAACGTTAATAAGCGCAGAGTTTAAATGGTATCGTATTAACGATGCGGGCCAGGAAGTTGAGTATAACAACATGTTTCTTGAAAACGTAAAAATTGTCGGAGTTTCTCCTGTCATGCATGATACGAAAGATGCTTCGAAAGAGAAACATAATCACCTTGAATGTGTTGAGATGCGATATGAAAAAATAACATGGAAACACTGTGATGGGAATTTGCTCTTTTCCGATAGCTGGAACGAAAGGGCATAACATGAGACGTCCAGCGATCGCTGTTAAGCCTCAACCTCCTTATGATATTTCTTCATTTTCTCCACCTGGCGTTTCATTATCAAACAACATGATGATTGCGCGGTTCCATCATGGCCCGTCAGCGCTGACCTACTTATGGTTTTATAAGCAAGTAAAAGGGCATGGCCCTTGGGATTATAAAAACATATTAGGCAGGCAATACGAAAATTTTGGAAATTTTCATTTCGGAGCGGTAGGCATTGCCGCCGGAATTGAACCCGAGATATTATTGCGGGCAGCAGGACTTGCTCAAATTCTTGCAGGGACCAACGACCCTGGTTTTAAAAATTATCATGGGCCGGATTCACATGGGGATGATCCAACCGATCAGACATGGATTAGAGCAGGAATAGACTATGCTCAACGCTCTGGTTTTTAAAAAGAAGTGGCTATATATAATCGTCATGATTATTTTGTTAGGGTGTGGCATATGGCGTGTAGTTGATGAATTTCTTTACCTTGAACAAGATATTATACGCCGAGAGAAAGTTGGTGAGTTGTCAACTTTAATTATTACTGAAAGTAGTGCTGGAGCAACCACTCCATATGTATACCAATATTATCTATACTCTGCGAAAAAATCGGATGCGGATTTTTTAAATGATCTAAGAAATGGCTATGAACCTTTCCTGGTGACTACCGCCTCAGATGTGTATGTAAAAATTGTAGATAATTCTATCCATCTTAAGGTTAGTGGTGATATCTTTAAATTTAATAACGTTGCAGGCTATAGTTTTATATATATGGATTCATCACCGTTCTGAAATTTTTTATCAATGTCAGATACGTACTGCATATGAGTGAAAAAAGAAAGGGCAGTTAATCACTGCCCTTTTATTATTATGCCGACACCTTCTCTTCCGCGTCCGGCAGTTTCGGCACCAGCACGGTCGGTTTGCTGTCAATACGCGTCACCAGCAACTGGTCGATGCGGTAGTTATCGATATCCACCACTTCAAACTTGTAGCCTGAGAACTTCACCGAGTCGGTACGTTTCGGGATTTTACGCAGCATAAACATCATAAAGCCGCCGATGGTCTCGTAGTTTCCGGACTGCGGGAACTCGTCGATATCCAGCACGCGCATCACGTCTTCAATCGGCGTACCGCCGTCGATCAGCCATGAGTTCTCGTCACGCTGCACAATTTGCTCTTCCAGCCCCTGGCCGACCAGGTCGCCCATCAGCGTCGTCATGACGTCGTTGAGGGTAATAATACCTACCACCAGCGCGTACTCATTCATGATCACCGCAAAGTCTTCCCCGGCGGTTTTGAAACTTTCCAGCGCTTCGGAGAGCGTCAGGGTATCCGGCACAATCAGGGTGTTGCGGATCTGCACGCCGCTGTTCAGCGCCAGGCTCTGGTTCGCCAGCACGCGGTTCAGCAGATCTTTGGAGTCAACATAGCCGATGATATGGTCAATATCTTCGTTACAGACCAGGAACTTGGAGTGCGGATGCTGCGCCACCTTGGTCTTCAGGCTCTGCTCATCTTCATGAAGATCGAACCAGATGATGTTTTCACGGCCGGTCATGGAAGAGGGAACGGTACGGGATTCCAGTTCGAACACGTTCTCAATGAGTTCGTGTTCCTGCTTGCGCAGCACGCCGGCCAGCGCGCCGGCTTCCACCACCGCATAAATATCGTCGGAGGTGATGTCGTCCTTACGCACCATCGGCAGCTTGAAGATGCGGAAAATGACGTTCGCCAGGCCGTTAAAGAACCACACCAGCGGGCGGAAGACGTACAGACAGAAGCGCATCGGGTTGATGATACGCAAAGCCACGGCTTCTGGCGCAATCATACCGATGCGTTTCGGGGTCAGGTCCGCGAACAAAATGAACAAACCGGTGACCAGCGAGAAGGAGAGGATGAAGCTCAGCTGCTCGGCCAGCTCTGCTGACATGTAGTTAACGAAGAGGCTATAAAACGCCGGGGAGAATGCTGCATCGCCCACGATACCGCCAAGAATGGCGACCGCGTTCAGGCCAATCTGCACCACGGTAAAGAACATGCCGGGATTTTCCTGCATTTTCAGAATGCGTGATGCGTTGATGTTGCCCTCGTCGGCAAGCAGCTTCAGTTTGATTTTACGGGAGGCTGCCAGCGAGATCTCAGATATCGAGAAAAATGCGCTGACGGCAATGAGACAAAGTATTACTAAAATACTGTTTAACATAGTTTATCCGGCGTAACGCCAGATCCTCAGAAGGGGAGTTGATACCATTCGTGTGAAGACACATTGAACTCAGCTCGTAGCGTTGAGCCGATTATTTCAGCGGTAGTATAGCGTAAAGAGATGTAAATCTGCCAGAGGTCACGTTTTCGACAAAAAAAGCCGGACCGGCACAGGGCCGATCCGGCGCAAGGGCGTTATTTTACGGGGGTTAAGCTAACATCTCCCACCGCCTGGCGGGTAGCTTCGCCGCCCCAGACCTGATCGTACTCGTAGCCCGTAAGCTGCTTTATGACCACGCGGGTGTTGGCGTCACAGTCGCGGTAATCGCCGCCAAGCTTCCGACGGGCGATCTCCTTGAGCAGCACCTTGTGCGTTTCACGGGTCAGCTTGAATTTATAGGTAGTGAAAAAGCTCACGGCCAGCAGCGCTGCGGTGGCAAAAATCATCAGGCCGATTATCGCCCCGAGGGCGCTTTCAGGCTGCGCGCCGCTGCCTTTCACAAAGCCGGACTCCTGCAACACCAGGCCGATAATCATGATGGCAATCGCGACGGTGCTTTTGCGCGTCAGCACCATCACGCCGGCAAAAATGCCTTCCCGGCGCTGCTGCGTGACGATTTCGTCGATATCCGGAATAAAGCTGTAAATATTCCACGGGATATAATAAAGGCCGGATCGGGCGGCACCCAGCAGGATAAAGACGGCGGAGAACAGCAGCGTCGGTACCTGTGTTTCAGTGAGATAGACCGTAAACAGGAACGCCAGCACCAGAAAGATGCAGCCATACGAGAGGCGCAGCGCGGCGGAAGGGGTTATGTTGAGCCTGTTCAATAGCAGCATAAATCCGTACGTGCCTGGCACGGAGGCAAACGCCGCAATACTCAGCCAGCCGGACACCGCTGCCGCGTCCTGACTCAGGCAATAGACTACGTAATAGGTAAATACTGAACCAAATACGTCCATCGCGGTAAAGGAAAAAATATATATCAGAATATGCAGGCGGAACGCGCGAATACGGAATGACGAAAAGAGATCCAGAACCAGATATTTCAGGTGATTACCTATCCCGCTGCTGCGCCGGGTATCCACCTTAAAGTCCGACTCCTGATGCACGTCTTTTGCTTCCCAGGTGGTGTACCAGGTAATAAATACCGCAATACAAAAGACGCAGGAAAATATCAGGCCGGTCAGCGTATAGGTAAATGAATTATCCTTGCCGGTAAAATGCATAATTACGCCGGGGACCGACACCGCAAGAAAACCGCCCAGCTGGGAGCAGATCATACGTACGCCGGACAGGCGGCTGCGCTCTTCATAGCGGTTGGTCATTTCAGCGGCGAGGGTCTCCCATGGCACCAGCACCATCGCCGACAGCAGCTCGATAGAAAGGTAGGTGCCCAGGTAATACCAGTATCCCATATCCGTCAGCCACAGCAGGGCATACAGAAACATGAGCGGGGAGCTGAGTAATAAGAAGAAGCGGCGACGGCCAAATTTACGCCCAAGCCAGGTATCGCCGAAATTATCGGTGATATAACCCATTATCGGGCTTAATAACGCATCAATGACGCGGGCTATGGCAAATATAGAGCCCGCTTCTACGACGGATAATCCGCAGTAGGTGGTATAAAAAAATAGCAGCCAGGTGCCGATAATGGCGAAAGCGCCTCCGCCAAAGAGGTCGGTTATGCCGTAGCCAAGCGCCACGCCATAACCCACTCTGCGTTCAGTTGGTTTAACCATAATAATATCCAGTGTAGGGTAGATGTAGAGGTTGTTTTTTTATTTCACTGCTGGACTACACGTGACGTTCTGATTATTAATATCAATCCATTGCCTTAGCTGAGACGATCGATAAAAAGCCTCCACGAGCCTGAGTGATATTCCGGCGGTACGGATATCGATAAAATCCGTATTCTCCGGGTGACGAATGGCGTGATAAAAACGGCGAATGGCCTGCTGGTGTCCTAATCCCCAGTAACTTTTCGCCGTGCCGTCGGGAGAAGCATCGCTTTCAAGACGAAACCGCTCGTCGGGCGTTATGCGCCAGAGGGTGTTGTCGTTAAGCAACAGCGAGCCGCGTTCGCAGCGGATCTCCAGCCAGAGGGGGGAGTCCGCGGTGTGACAGTTGCTGGCATAAAACAGGCCGCGGGCCCCGTTGGCGAAGTGCAGCGTGGCCATCGCGCTGTCTTCCCCTTCCGTGACGTCGGCCAGTTCACCGCTATCGACCACCCCCTTCAGCCGCGTCACGCCACCGCCGAACCACTGCATCAGGTCGAGAGTATGGATAGCCTGGTTGATCAGCAGGCTTCCGCCTTCCGTTGCCAGCTTTCCACGCCACGGGCTTTCCGTGTAGTACGCGCCAGAGCGGGACCAGGTGAGTACGGCCTTGATACTTAACATCCTGCCCAGCCCGCCCTCCGCCAGCTCCTTGCGAATGCGCAGGCTGGTAGGGTTGAGCCGGTTCTGGTAGCAAACGCCGAGCCTGCCGGGCGCCTGCGCGGCGGAGGCGGCAATGTCCGCAAGCTCGCTGCTGTTCATGCCCACCGGTTTTTCACAAAAAACATGCTTCCCGGCGGCCAGCGCCGCCAGAATCATATTTTTATGTTCGAAGTGGGGCGTGCAGATATGCACCACATCGATGCCGTCATCCAGCAGCATTTCCCGGTAATCCTGATAAAAGCGGCACCGATAGTTCATCGCCAGCGTCAGTCCTTTGACGCTGTCAGTGTCTGCCAGCGCGCGCAGGGCCACGTTGGGGAGTTGCCTCAGGGCATTCACGTGGCAGCCGTGAATGGCCCCGGCGCCGATAATCGCCGCGTTGAGGTTTGTCATCTCGCCCCCTTACCCGGCCGCATTGGCGAGCATTTGCGCCTTCACGCACAGCTCGGCCGCCTTGAACGCGTGTGCCTGAGTCATGGCATTTTCGGTGCGGTGCAGGCAGTCGAGGATCAGGGCGCCAAAGTACGGGAACCCGACCTGCCCGGCGACCGGATAGCGGAACTCGCCCTCTTTATTGACGAGGTAGACCACATCCTGCTCGCCGCGGGTAAGATCGACATACTTGCGGATCTCGATATAGCCGTCGGTACCGAGCAGCGTCAGGCGACCATCGCCCCAGGTAGAGAGCCCATCAGGGGTGAACCAGTCGCAGCGGAAATAGCCGCTGGTGCCGTTTGCCCCTTTAATCATGGCGTCGCCAAAATCTTCGAAGGCCGGATGCTGCGGGTGGTTAACGTTGCGCACCTGGCTGGCCACCACGCGGGCATCGCTGTTGCCGGTAAAAAACAGGAACTGCTCGATCTGGTGGCTGCCGATATCGCACAGGATGCCGCCAAAGTAGCGACGATCGTAAAACCACGCCGGTCGGCCCGTGCCTTCCCGGTGCGGCCCCGTGCCAAGGGTTTGCACCACGCGACCAATCGCCCCCTGCTGCACCAGCTGCCCGGCAAAGACCGCGCTTTCCACGTGCAGGCGCTCGCTGTAGTAGACCGCGTATTTTCTCCCGGTTTTCTCCACCATCGCTTTGGCATCGGCCAGCTGTTCCAGCGTGGTGAGCGGCGCTTTGTCCGTGAAGTAGTCTTTGCCCGCCGCCATTGCCTTCAGCCCCAGCGCGCAGCGTTCGGAGGGGATGGCGGCACCCGCGACCAGACGCACCTCGTCGTCGTTGAGTATCACCTCCAGCGACTCCGCGACTTTCGCCTGCGGGTACTGCTGGATAAATTTATCCACGTTGGCCGGGTCGGGATCGTACACCCACTTCAGCGTGGCGCCTGCTTCAATCAGGCCGTTACACATGCCGTAGATATGCCCGTGGTCGAGCGCGGCGGCGGCAAACACAAATTCACCCGCCTGCACCACCGGCTGCGGTTTACCGACCGGCGCGTAGTTCATTCCGTCATTCTTGTTCATGGTTACAGTCCTCGATCCAGATCTTTACCCAGAGGGATAGCGCCCACTTCGCTGAAGCTGGTGACGCTTGCGGATTTTTCATAAAAACGGGGGGCGAGAGCATTAATGCCGCCGGTCAGGTAGAACGGGTCATCGCTGCGGATGGGTAAGGCGACGATACTGCGGGTGATGGCCGACTTGTAAATCGCGGTTATCAGCTCCAGCGAGCGCTTACCCTGCACGCCGTCCACCAGCGGGGCCGTGCCGCGCTCAATGCTCTGGAGCAGGTCGTTAATCTGCCCGGCGTGGAGCGTCCATGCGAGCCTGGGTGTCTCCTGAAACACGGCGTTTAGCCGCGCTTCGCGTTCAGCGTCGCTGGTCTCCTGCGGGAACCCGTTGTCGGCGCTTACGCTGGCAAAAGCCTGCCACGGCGCGGAGATGCGCGCCTTATCGCCCTGAATAATGATTTTCTGATCTTCGCCGTGGTGCACCACCGAAGCCGTAAGCTGCGTGAGCGCGCCGCTGGGGTATTTAAATATCGCGGCGCTAAGATCTTCCACCTCGGCGTTATCGTGGGCCACGTTGCTCATCATCGCCACCACCTCAGACGGAAAACCGAGCATCCACTGAATGGCGTCAATGTGGTGCACCGCGTGGTTAAGCGTGCAGCCGCCCCCCTCTTTTTCCCACGTGCCGCGCCACCACAGGTCGTAGTAGCAGTGCCCGCGCCACCAGAACGAATCTACCTGCGCATGGCAGATCTTCCCGGCGAGGCCGGAATCCACCGCCGCTTTTAAGCGCCAGAAGGCATCGGTGAAGCGGTTCTGGGCAATAACCGAGAGCATTTTTCCGCTGGCCTGCTGTGCGGCGATCATCGCGTCGCACTCCTCCAGCGAGGCGGCCATCGGTTTTTCACACAGCACATGGCAGCCCGCACGCAGCGCATCAATGCTGATTTCCGCATGAACATAGGGCGGGGTGCAGACGTCAACGATGTCCAGCGCGACCGTTTCTTCCAGCATCTGCTGATGGCTGGCGTACACGCGGGCCTCCGTCAGGCCGTAGCGCGCTTTTTTCTCCTCCGCTTTCTCCGGGTAGATATCAACCAGCGCGACAATCCGGCAGCGCTGTCCAAACTGCAAATAACCCTGAATATGGTTATGGGCAATGTTGCCCGTTCCCACAATGGCGACATTTAGCATCGATTTTCTCCGGCGTTACCAGGTGCCCGAGGCGTCCAGCGTGATGCTGGTGGCCCCTTTATCTACAGAGGTGCTGATGCGCTGCTGAAGCAGGCGCAGATACTGTTTTTCATTCAGCGGCAGCTCAACCCAGTCGTCGGTCCAGGTCGAGAGGTGCATGGCGTTTGAGAGCGTTAAGCCGCGAATGCCGTCCAGACCCGGCGCAATTAGCGGTTCGCCGCGCAGCACGGCGGCGCAGAAGTTGGCGGTGATAACGTGATGCTCGCTGTATTCAGGGGCTACGGGGAGGGTGACTTCCCAGCATTCCGGCTCGCCAAAGCCATTCTGCCAGCGGGCGTTAAACGCGGTTTCCGATTCGCGCAGCCGCCAGTAGCGCAGTTTCCCTTCCTCAACGACGACTTTGCCGCGATCGCCCACGATCTCCAGGCGGTTGGTACCCGGCGTTTCCGCGACGGTGGTGATGAACACGCCGGTCGCGCCGTTGGCGTACTCCGCATAGGCGGTGACCTCGTCTTCCACTTCGATATCGCGATGCTTGCCGAACTGGCAAAACGCGCGCAGACGAACCGGCATGCCCACCAGCCACTGCCACAGATCGAGCTGATGCGGATCCTGATTGAGCAGCACGCCGCCGCCTTCGCCTTTCCAGGTGGCGCGCCAGCCGCCGGAGTTGTAATAACTTTGCGAGCGATACCAGTTGGTGATGATCCAGTTGGAGCGGCGGATCTCACCCAGCTCGCCGTTGTCGATCAGATCTTTCACTTTCTGATACAGCGGGTTGGGCCGCTGGTTATACATGATGCCGAACACCACGTCGCACTCGCGGGCGCAGGCGTTCATCTCCTGCACCTGCGCGGTATAAACGCCTGCCGGCTTCTCGCACAGGGTATGAACGCCGTGACGCATCGCCAGCATCGACAGGCGCGGATGGTCGTAATGCGGCGTAGCGACAATGACCGCATCGATAAGCCCGCTCTGGAGCATCTCCTGCGCGTCACTGAACAGCGGAAGGGTGCCAACCAGCTGACGAATGGCGGGATGCTTATCCACCGCGTTATCGCACACCGCGGTCAGGCAGGCGTCGTTGACGGTACCGGCCAGTAAATAGCGCGCGTGAACCGTACCGATATTACCTATACCAATAATGCCAAAACGTACCTTCTCCATGTCTCACCTTAATTTCAGCCAAAAAGCGTGATGACCGAAAAATAGGAAAGGCGAGCCGCAGCGACAATGTGTTTTTGTGAGAATACTCGCAAGGTCAATAAGTAAACTCTAACCGTTTTGAAATTTAGTTTTAAAATCAATGCGCTGTTTCTGCAAATATTTGCAAAAACTGATTGAGAGCGAGGTCACACTATGCCGGGCAGGTTAAAAATGGAGGAGATCGCCTCCCTGACGGGGTATTCCGTGAGCACGGTTTCCAGAGTGTTAAGCGGCAAGTCTTACACCAGCGACAGGGCCCGGGAGGCGATTGTCCGCACCGCACGGGAGCTTGGCGTGCTGGAATCGATGGCGAGCGGGCGGCTCTTAATTAACGGCATCGCGGTATTTGCTCCCGAAAGAACCTTTCAGGGGCGCGGGGATATTTTTTATCTGGAAGTGACCAAAGGTATTGCCGAAGCCAGCGCGCCGCACAATGTCTGGATCAGCTATTGCGGATTAGAGGAACAGCATGCGGATGTGAAATTATTTATGGAAAAAGCCAGCCATAAAAATATTAACGCGATCATTATCATTGGTACGGATGATTCCACCATATTTAAGCTGGCCAGTACGCTGAATAAACCCTGCGTATTAATTAATTCCGTCGACCGGGATCGGGTGCTGGATTCCGTT
Organism: Enterobacter cloacae complex sp. 2022EL-00788; assembly: GCF_026627565.1. Taxonomy (NCBI): domain Bacteria; kingdom Pseudomonadati; phylum Pseudomonadota; class Gammaproteobacteria; order Enterobacterales; family Enterobacteriaceae; genus Enterobacter; species Enterobacter cloacae complex sp. 2022EL-00788. Next base: position 88,530 of record NZ_JAPNMC010000012.1, read on the forward strand.
TCCCCCGATCACCGCGCGATTGGCTTTACTACCATGCAGTATCTCTTCGAGCAGGGGCACCGGCGGGTGCTGACCATCACCTGCTTGCGGCGGGACACGCTCTATGCGCGGCTGGACGGCATAAAAGAGGCGTACCGGCATTTTCACGTGGCCTTTGAGCCGCAGCGGGACCTGCTGGTCACGGAGTGGTTTACGGCGGAGGAGGCTGAACGCGAGCTTGACGCATGGCTGTCAGGCCACGACAGAGCGCAGTGGCCCGAGGTGATTTTTCCCAACAGCACCAGCATGACGGAGGGCGTGCTCAGGGCACTCCGGCGCCACGGGCTGCGCGTGCCGGAAGATATCTCCATCATCACCACCGATTTTGCATGGAACTTAGCCAACCGGCTGGAAAAGCCGATTACGGGGATTGCGGTGCCCTGCCGGGAGCTGGGGATAGAGGCGGTGCATTTGGTGCAGACGCGGCTCAACCGGCCGCAGGCGCCGGTCTTTAACCTGCTGTTGCAGGGGAAAGTGCTGGATTACGGTTCGGTGAGCAACGCCACGCGCCACGCGGCTCGCGTGGCGCTGGATCGGTAGTCAGGCCTGCTGCGGCGGCAGGCAAACGCCGATGCCGCCAATGCCGCAGTAGCCGTACGGATTTTTATGCAGATACTGCTGGTGGTCGTCCTCGGCATAGTAGAACGGTTTTGCGGTGGCGATTTCGGTCGTCACCTGGCGTTTATCACCCGCTGCCTGCATCGCTTCCTGGAAGCGCGTCAGGCTGGCACGGGCGGCGGCCTCCTGCTCGGGGGTGAGCGGATAGATGGCCGAGCGGTACTGGGTGCCGTGATCGTTACCCTGACGCATGCCCTGCGCCGGGTCATGGTTTTCCCAGAACACCTGGAGCAGCTGTTCATAGCTGATGACGCCCGGGTCATACACCACGCGGACCGCTTCGGCATGGCCGGTCTCACCGGAACAGACTTCGCGATAGGTTGGGTTAGGCGTATACCCTCCGGTATAGCCCGCCGCGGTGCTGTACACGCCCGGCAGCTGCCAGAAGAGGCGTTCCACGCCCCAGAAGCAGCCCATGGCGAACAGGGCGATCTCCATTCCATCAGGAACGTTTGTCATTGAATGGTTGTTTACGGCGTGTAATGTTGCCACGGGCATAGGGGTGTTGCGTCCCGGTAACGCATCGGCCTGTGATACCAGATGCTTTTTATCGAATAAACTCACGGTGGGGCCTCCCGGGTGGCGTTGTTTCGGTTAAGGTTGTCACGACGCGTTTAATTGAACACAATAAATGCGATGAATGAGTCTAGATTTAATCATAAGAAATATTTGGGTGTTACACCCTTTTTCAACCCGTTATTTGGGTTTTTGGCCACCAGGCCGTATTTTGCCGCGGAGCGGCACTGCATTTGCTTCCAGGGTGGAAACAGGGATATTCAGGAGAAAACGTGACAAAGATCCGCCAGTTATGTTTGGTCAGTTTAATGCTGACAAGCGGGATTGCCAGCGCGGCGAATGTCCGTTTGCAGGTTGAGGGGCTATCCGGGGCGCTGGAAAAAAACGTGCGTGCGCAGCTTTCCACCATCCAGAGCGACGAAGTGACGCCGGACCGGCGTTTTCGCGCGCGCGTGGATGACGCCATCCGTGAGGGCCTAAAGGCGCTGGGGTATTACGAGCCCACCATCGATTTCGATTTACGCCCGCCGCCGGCCAAAGGGCGGCAGGTGCTGATTGCCCGCGTTTCGCCGGGCGAACCCGTTTTAATTGGCGGCACAAACGTGGTGCTGCGCGGCGGTGCGCGTACGGATCGGGATTATCTCGACCTGCTCAGCACCCGCCCGAAGGTGGGCACCGTCCTGAATCACGGTGATTACGACCGCTTTAAAAAGTCGCTCACCAGCGTCTCGCTGCGCAAAGGCTACTTCGACAGCCAGTTCAATAAAAGCCAGCTGGGCGTCGCGCTGGAGCGGCGTCAGGCGTTCTGGGATATCGATTACGACAGCGGCGAGCGCTATCGGTTTGGCGACGTAACCTTCGAAGGCTCGCAGATCCGCGAAGAGTACCTGCAAAACCTGGTGCCGTTCAAAAAGGGCGACTACTACCAGTCCAGCGATCTGGGCGAGCTTAACCGCCGTTTGTCCGCCACCGGCTGGTTTAACTCGGTGGTGGTGGCGCCGGAGTTTGAGAAGTCCCGTAAAACGAAGGTTTTACCGCTGCATGGCGTGGTCTCTCCGCGCACCGAGAACACCATTGAGACCGGTGTCGGCTACTCCACGGATGTCGGCCCACGGGTGAAAGCCCAGTGGCGAAAGCCGTGGATGAACTCCTACGGCCACAGCCTGACCACCAGCGTCAGCCTCTCGGCACCCGAGCAGCAGCTGGACTTCAGCTATAAAATGCCGCTGCTGAAAAACCCGCTTGAGCAGTATTACCTGGTTCAGGGCGGCTTTAAGCGCACCGATTTGAACGATACCGAGCAGGACTCGACGACGCTTGCGGTATCCCGCTTCTGGGATCTCTCCAGCGGCTGGCAGCGCGCCATCAACCTGCGCTGGAGCCTCGACCACTTTACCCAGGCAAACGTCACCAACACCACCATGCTGCTTTATCCGGGGGTGATGATCAGCCGTACCCGCTCGCGCGGCGGCCTGATGCCAACCTGGGGCGATTCGCAGCGCTACTCCATCGATTATTCCAATACGGCCTGGGGATCGGACGTGGACTTCTCGGTGGTACAGGCGCAGAACGTCTGGATCCGCACCCTGTACGACAAACACCGCTTCGTGGTTCGCGGCAACCTCGGCTGGATTGAAACCGGCGACTTTGAGCGCGTTCCGCCGGATCTGCGCTTCTTCGCCGGGGGCGACCGCAGCATTCGCGGGTATAAGTACAAATCGATCTCGCCTGAAAACGAAAAAGGGCAGCTGACCGGGGCATCTAAGCTGGCGACCGGCTCGCTGGAGTACCAGTACAACGTCAGCGGCAAATGGTGGGGCGCCATGTTTGTCGACGGTGGTGAAGCGGTGAACGACATCCGCCGCAGCGATTTCAAAACCGGCGCGGGCGTGGGCGTGCGCTGGCAGTCACCGGTCGGGCCGATCAAGCTCGATTTCGCCGTTCCGGTGGGTGACAAAGACGAACACGGTTTACAGTTTTACATCGGTCTGGGGCCTGAATTATGAGTTTATGGAAGAAAATAAGCCTCGGAGTGCTGATTTTTATCGTATTGCTGCTTGGTGCGGTGGCGTTTCTGGTGGGCACCACCACCGGCCTGCACCTGCTGTTTAACGCCGCGAACCGCTGGGTGCCGGGGCTTGAAATCGGTCAGGTGACGGGCGGCTGGCGCGATCTGCGGCTGAAAAATATCCGTTACGAACAGCCCGGCGTGGCGGTAAACGCCGGTGAGTTTCATCTGGCGGTGAAGCTGGGCTGCCTGCGGGATAGTCAATTGTGCGTAAACGATCTGTCGTTAAAAGACGTTAACGTGGCGATAGATTCCGAGAAAATGCCAAAGTCTGCGCCGGTCGAGGAAGAGGATAGCGGCCCGCTTAATCTCTCCACGCCGTACCCGATCGCGCTCAGTCGGGTGGCGCTGGACAACGTGAATATCAAAATCGACGATACGACGGTGTCCGTGATGGACTTCACCTCCGGCCTGCGCTGGCAGGAGAAAAACCTCACCCTGACGCCAACCTCCCTTCAGGGGCTGCTGATTGCCCTGCCGAAGGTCGCTGACGTGGCGCAGGAAGAGATCGTTGAGCCGAAGATCCAGAACCCGCAGCCGGAAGAAAAACCGCTGGGTGAAACCCTGAAAGCGCTCTTCTCGAAACCGGTTCTGCCGGAGATGACCGACGTGCATCTGCCGCTGAATCTCAATATCGAATCGTTCAGGGGCGAGCAGCTGCGTCTTACCGGGGATACCGATCTGACGGTCTATAACATGCTGCTTAAGGTCAGCAGCATCGACGGCAACATGAAGCTCGACGCGCTGGATATCGACACTAACCAGGGCTCGGTGAACGCCTCAGGCAACGCGCTGCTGCGCGACAGCTGGCCGGTGGATATCACGCTTAACAGCGCCCTGAACATCGATCCGCTGAAGGGCGAGAAGGTGAAGGTGAAGGTTGGCGGTGCGCTGCGCGACAAGCTGGAGTTCGGCGTAAATCTCTCCGGCCCGGTGGATATGGTGCTGCGTGGGCAAACCCGGCTGGCGGAGGCCGGTTTACCGCTCAATCTTGAGCTCGTCAGCAAGCAGCTTTACTGGCCGTTCACCGGCGAAAAACAGTTCCAGGCCGACGATCTGAAGCTGAAGCTAAGCGGCAAAATGACCGACTACACGCTGTCGTTCCGTACGGCAGTGAAAGGGCAGGGGGTACCTCCCGCCGATATCACCCTTGATGCGAAGGGCAACGAGCTGCAGGTTAACCTCGACAAGCTGACCGTAGCGGCGCTGGAAGGGAAAACCGAGCTGACCGCGCTGCTCGACTGGCAGCAGGCGATCAGCTGGCGCGGCGAGCTGAAGCTGACCGGCATCAACACCGCCAAAGAGGTGCCGGACTGGCCGTCAAAACTGGATGGTCTGATCAAAACCCGCGGCAGCCTGTACGGCGGCACCTGGCAGATGGACGTGCCGGAGATCAGGCTCACCGGCAACGTGAAGCAGAACAAGGTCAAGGTCGAAGGTTCGGTTAAGGGCAACAGCTATCTCCAGTGGGTGATCCCGGGCCTGCACGTGGCGCTCGGCCGCAACACGGCGGACATTAAGGGCGAGCTGGGGGTGAAAGACCTGAATCTGGATGCCACCATCGACGCGCCGAATCTTGATAACGCCCTGCCTGGGCTGGGCGGCACGGCGAAGGGGTTAGTGAAGGTTCGCGGTACGGTGGAAGCGCCGCAGCTGCTGGCAGACATCACCGCCAATAACCTGCGCTGGCAGGAGCTCTCCATCGCCCGCGTGCGGGTCGACGGCGACGTGAAGTCCACCGATCAGATTGGCGGAAACCTGGACCTGCGCGTGGAGCGTATCTCCCAGCCTGACGTGAACATCAGCCTGGTGACGCTGGCGGCCAAAGGTAACGAAAAGCAGCACGATCTCCAGCTGCGCGTGCAGGGCGAGCCGGTCTCCGGCCAGCTCCACCTGGCAGGCAGTTTTGACCGTAAAGCGACGCGCTGGAAAGGCGTGCTGGATAACACCCGCTTCAGCACGCCGGTAGGGCCGCTGGTGCTGTCACGCTCTGTCGCGCTGGACTATCGCAATGCGGAGCAAAAGATCAGCATTGGGCCACACTGCTGGACCAACCCGAATGCCGAGCTGTGCGTGCCGCAGACCATTGATGCGGGGGCGGAAGGGCGCGCGCAGATCAACCTCAACCGTTTCGACCTGGCAATGCTGAAACCGTTTATGCCGGAAACCACTCAGGCCAGCGGCGTCTTTAGCGGTAAAGCGGACGTGGCGTGGGACACCACCAAAGAGGGGCTGCCGCAGGGTAGCGTTACGCTCTCCGGGCGTAACGTGAAGGTGACGCAGGAGGTCAATGACGCGCCGCTGCCCGTGGCGTTCGACACCCTGAACCTGAATGCCGACCTGCGTAACAACCGTGCAGAGCTGGGATGGCTAATCCGCCTGACCAACAACGGCCAGCTTGACGGACAGGTGCAAATCACCGATCCGCAGGGCCGACGCAATCTTGGCGGCAGCGTCAATATTCGCAACTTCAACCTGGCGATGGTGAACCCGATTTTCTCGCGCGGGGAAAAGGCGGCGGGGATGCTCAGCGCCAACCTGCGCCTGACGGGGGATGCGCAAAGCCCGCAACTGTTCGGCCAGATGCGGTTAAACGGTGTGGATATCGACGGTAACTTTATGCCGTTCGATATGCAGCCAAGCCAGCTTGCGATGAACTTTAACGGCCAGAGCTCAACCCTCAGCGGTTCAGTGCTGACGCAGCAGGGGCAAATTAACCTGAGCGGTGATGCAGACTGGAGCCAGCTCGACAACTGGCGCGCCCGTATTGCGGCCAAGGGCAGCAGGGTTCGCATCACGGTACCGCCGATGGTGCGGCTGGACGTGTCGCCAGACGTGGTCTTTGAGGCGACGCCAAGTCTCTTCACGCTGGATGGCCGCGTTGACGTGCCGTGGGCGCGCATCGTCGTGCACGAGGTGCCGGAAAGCGCGGTCGGCGTCTCCAGTGATGAAGTGATGCTCGATGAAAATCTGAAACCTCTTGAACAGAAGAGCGCCGGCATACCGATCAATAGTAATCTTATCGTGCACGTGGGGAATAACGTGCGTCTGGACGCGTTTGGGCTGAAGGCGAGGCTCACGGGCGATCTGAAAGTGGCGCAGGATCAGCAGGGGCTTGGCCTGAACGGGCAAATCAATATTCCTGAAGGGCGCTTCCATGCCTACGGCCAGGATTTGATAGTGCGTAAAGGCGAGCTGCTGTTCTCCGGTCCGCCGGATCAGCCGGTCCTTAACATTGAGGCGATTCGTAACCCGGACGCCACCGAAGATGACGTGATTGCGGGCGTGCGCGTTACCGGCTCCGCCGACGAACCTAAGGCTGAAATCTTCTCAGACCCGGCCATGTCGCAACAGGAAGCGCTCTCGTACCTGCTGCGCGGTCAGGGTCTGGATAGCCAGCAGGGCGATGGCGCGGCAATGACGTCAATGTTAGTCGGTCTGGGGGTTGCACAAAGTGGTCAGGTTGTGGGTAAAATCGGCGAGACGTTTGGCGTAAGCAATCTGGCGCTGGACACTCAGGGCGTGGGTGACTCTTCGCAGGTAGTGGTCAGCGGCTATGTACTGCCGGGTCTGCAGGTAAAATATGGCGTGGGGATCTTTGACTCGCTGGCTACACTCACGTTACGTTATCGCCTGATGCCTAAGCTATATCTGGAAGCAGTGTCCGGCGTAGACCAGGCACTTGATCTGCTCTATCAGTTTGAGTTTTAGCAATGCGAATATTTGTTTACGGCAGTTTACGAACCAAGCAAGGCAACAGCCACTGGATGACCAACGCCCAGTTGCTGGGAAATTACACAATCGAAAACTACCAGTTGTACAGTCTGGGCCACTATCCAGGCGCGGTTCCGGGGAACGGAACGGTACAGGGTGAAGTTTATCGTATTGATAATGCTACGCTGGCCGAACTTGATGCCTTGCGCACCAGGGGCGGTGAATACGCTCGCCAGCTGATCCAGACGCCTTACGGCAGTGCATGGATGTACGTGTACCAACGTTCGGTTGACGGGTTAAGGCTGATTGAAAGCGGTAACTGGTTAGACAGAGACCAGTACTGAAAAACGACAACGCCACCGTAAGGTGGCGTTGTTTTTTATTCATTCAGCTCTGTTCTGTATCCCTGCCCTGCGCCGGGTTAAAAACAGAGGAACGAACAGCATGATGTACGGGGCAATAAGCCATAACAAACACAGCGAGCGTGAACGGCCATAGTAGTTTATGCACCGCGTATTGCTTGAAATGACGGGCAGAAAGAACAGTAAAAACAGCAGAATCGCATAATCGCTTCGATAAGGGATCCATAAGTAACACATAAACCAGGCAAGCTGGAACGCCATGATGCAGAGATACTGCCCTTTGCTGTCTTTGCCGTAGCAGTCAAACGCCTTTATGTAGCCCATCTTTATGCTTCGAAGAAAGAAACTTAGCATGTATTACGCTCACGATCGCGACGGTCAGGAGAGTGCTCGTCAGCAACGCCCCTAAAAAATAGCCGTAGGTAATGTCAGTAGCACCCGGGCCTAATGTATGCAATTTACTATATCCTCTATCTACTGCAACGAAAAGGGTATATAGCCCAATGTTAATACAGAACTGAAGCAGACAAGAAACTACGATATTTTTAGGGATTCTTTTTAAAAGAGTGAGTAACCCGTAAATGATACATGCTGACAAAGCGAAATACAGGCCGTTAAATAAACTGGATACTAATGAGGGGGTGATTTCTTTAAATAGTAAATCATTGCTCCCATAATACCATGCCAGATAATCAATATACGTGCTTCTGCCGAAGATAAAAGCGGTAATAATAAGGATGATTAAACTTACAATATGACTTTTATTACTCATAGTCTTGCTCCTTTTGAGAGCAGTTCTTTCATTGTTTTACTGGCTTCTAGCTGATCTTTGATTATGGCAAGATCACGCGTATTATGATTATATTTTGCAATAGCGGTTGGCGTACCTTTTCCACCATTATCCATAAAAAAGACAATATCCTTACGACCATAAAGTAGAACGTGTGGTATGGGATCACGGCCATAACTCACCGCCTGTGGCAGGGAGTGGATAGACTCTGTTGTGAGGAAACGAGGAATATTTTCAAGCTCAATATTGCCTAACGGTGTTGTGGCAACAAGGGAGCCGATAAAATCGGTGGTATACACTAGCGTTTCTGTATCTTTAGTCGTGACTTTTGAACCCGTAAGGTATTTTATCTGTTGCCAAAGGGTTATATCTTTAGGTGTAACCTTAACGCCATCCATGAACATGTCTTGCTTACGTTTTAGCTGAATGACAGTACGGTGTACCTGTGTTAAAGAGGGGCTGATTTCCCCAAAAGAAGGCATAAGGCCATCACGGGAATACAGCCGTTCAATGATAAAATAAATCCCAGTAGGGCGGGCAACATCAATGTTAATGGATGACATAGTGAACCTGTGGAAGAGAAAGCTTTATGTATTATTAAAACAGTATGTTACTCATGACACATTCATTCAACTATTTCCCACCATTTATGATAGGGCTCTCTACAGTTTTACTATTTACACTCCCAAAATTAAGAATATTCTTAGCGAGCCTGTCCTGCCTCTGATACCACAGTCGATACTTACGCTGTGCTCTTTGGAGAAGTTACGTGGGAAGTATCACAAAAAATGTGAAATGCATTTTTGTAATATTTTTAACGACGAGCATGCTTCGTAATTTTTTCTCGTATATCTTTCTGCTGGTATGTGGCTGTTTTAAGAGCGTAACTTCATTCGCATCGTATGAATTATATTTTCTATGACTCTGGAGGTGTCGATGCGTATTACCAGGCAAAGCAGTGCCGGTATGGCTTTCCTGATGTTGTGATGAACGCGCTTCACCTTAAGCCAGGCGCCAGCCATAAAAAAGCCCCGACGCGCGGGGCTTAGCATCAGCGGTAAGAATTACTTCTTAGCAGCGCGTTCGAAAGACGCGATGATTTCTGCTTTCGCAGCTTCTGCGTTATCCCAACCTTCAACTTTAACCCATTTGCCTTTTTCGAGGTCTTTGTAGTGCTCGAAGAAGTGGGCGATCTGCGCTTTCAGCAGCTCTGGCAGGTCGTTCACATCTTTAATGTGATCGTACTCTTTGCTCAGCTTGGTGTGCGGTACGGCAACCAGCTTCGCATCTTCACCCGCTTCGTCGGTCATTTTCAGCACGCCAACCGGGCGGCAGCGAATGACGGAGCCTGGCTGCAGTGGGTACGGCGTTGGGACCAGCACGTCAACCGGGTCACCGTCCAGAGACAGGGTGTGGTTGATGTAGCCGTAGTTGCATGGATAGAACATGGCGGTAGACATGAAACGGTCAACGAACAGCGCACCGGTGTCTTTGTCGATTTCGTATTTGATTGGATCTGCGTTGGCCGGAATTTCGATAACCACGTAGATGTCTTCTGGCAGTTCTTTACCCGCTGGGACGTTGAGTAAGCTCATGTCGGTGTCCTTTAAAATGGATGGTAAACAAGTGGCAAGTATTATAGCCAACTGGCGCTGAAAGTCTCCGCCTGTTTTCGTCTTCTCTCCCTCCTCCCGTCACTTTTCGGACCGTTTCCATGACAGGATAATCCATAAACTCAGCCGCATTTTAAATGTTGAAATGAAAGCGATTACAAACTTGTGATTAACGTTTTATTCACTTTTCTGAAGTGTGATGTAACGCAATCCGTAACATATTCGATTGGCTATAGTTCAACCGCGGAACATCTTTTAACCAACAATAACCTACCCTACGAGGACGTTCATATGTGGAAGCGCTTACTTCTTGTTACAGCAGTTTCGGCAGCCATGTCGTCTATGGCGATGGCCGCACCGTTAACCGTTGGATTTTCGCAGGTCGGATCTGAATCCGGCTGGCGCGCCGCTGAAACTAACGTGGCGAAAAGTGAAGCTGAAAAACGCGGTATTACGCTCAAAATCGCCGATGGTCAGCAAAAGCAAGAGAACCAGATTAAAGCGGTACGCTCCTTTATCGCCCAGGGCGTGGATGCGATCTTTATCGCCCCGGTTGTCGCCACGGGCTGGGAGCCGGTTCTGAAGGAAGCCAAAGATGCTGAAATTCCAGTCTTCCTGCTTGACCGTTCCATCGACGTAAAAGACAAATCTCTCTATATGACCACCGTCACCGCCGATAACGTTCTCGAAGGCAAGCTGATTGGTGAATGGCTGGTGAAGCAGGTGGATGGCAAGCCGTGTAACGTGGTTGAGCTGCAGGGCACCGTCGGCGCGAGCGTGGCTATCGACCGTAAGAAAGGCTTTGCGGAGGCTATTGCCAGTGCGCCAAATATTAAGATCGTCCGCTCTCAGTCCGGCGACTTTACCCGCAGCAAGGGCAAAGAGGTTATGGAGAGCTTCATCAAAGCTGAAAATAACGGCAAAAACATCTGCATGGTTTACGCCCACAACGACGACATGGCCATCGGCGCTATCCAGGCCATCAAAGAAGCGGGCCTGAAGCCGGGCAAAGATATTCTCACCGGCTCTATCGACGGCGTGCCGGACATCTATAAAGCGATGATTGACGGTGAAGCGAACGCCAGCGTCGAGCTGACGCCAAACATGGCGGGCCCGGCATTCGATGCGCTGGAGAAATTCAAGAAAGACGGCACGATGCCTGAAAAAGTGACGGTCACCAAATCCACGCTCTACCTGCCGGATACGGCGAAAGAAGAGTTAGAGAAGAAGAAAAATATGGGCTACTAAGCTCTGACCCCCCCTCACCCCAGCCCTCTCCCCGGAGGGGAGAGGGGGAAAGGCAGGGCGGAGCTGAATATTAACAGTTGGCACGATCAATCCCCTCTCCCCTCCGGGGAGAGGGTCAGGGTGAGGGGGAAACCATGACCACTGAACAACACCAGGAAATCCTCCGCACAGAGGGCCTGAGTAAATTCTTCCCGGGCGTTAAGGCGCTGGATAACGTTGATTTTAGCCTGCGGCGCGGGGAGATCATGGCGTTGCTCGGCGAAAACGGCGCGGGGAAATCGACGCTGATCAAAGCCCTGACCGGGGTGTATCACGCCGATCGCGGCACCATCTGGCTGGAAGGCAACGCCATTTCGCCAAAAAATACTGCCCACGCGCAGCAGCTGGGGATCGGAACGGTCTACCAGGAAGTGAACCTGCTGCCGAACATGTCGGTGGCGGATAACCTGTTTATTGGCCGCGAGCCCAGGCGCTTTGGGCTGCTGCGCCGCAAGGAGATGGAAGCCCGCGCGGCGAAGCTGATGGAATCTTACGGCTTCTCCCTCGACGTGCGCGAGCCGCTGAACCGCTTTTCCGTGGCGATGCAGCAGATCGTCGCGATCTGCCGCGCCATCGATCTCTCGGCGAAAGTGCTGATCCTTGATGAACCCACCGCCAGCCTCGATACCCAGGAAGTGGAGATGCTTTTTACCCTGATGCGCCAGCTGCGCAATCAGGGCGTGAGCCTGATTTTCGTTACCCATTTTCTCGATCAGGTCTACGAGGTAAGCGATCGCATTACGGTGCTGCGCAACGGCAGCTTTGTTGGCTGCCGCGAAACCCGCGAGCTGCCGCAGATTGAGCTGGTTAAAATGATGCTGGGCCGGGAGCTGGAGGCCAACGCGCTCCAGCGTGCGGGCCGGACGCTGCTGAGCGAAAAACCGGTCGCCGCGTTTCACGACTACGGCAAAAAAGGCACTATCGCACCGTTTAACCTGGAGGTGCGCCCCGGTGAAATTGTGGGGCTGGCGGGGCTGTTAGGCTCTGGCCGCACCGAAACTGCCGAGGTGATCTTCGGGATCAAACCCGCCGACAGCGGAACGGCGCTGATCAAAGGCAAACCGCAAACGCTGCGTTCGCCGCATAAGGCGTCGTGTCTGGGAGTGGGCTTCTGCCCGGAAGACAGGAAAACGGACGGCATTATTGCGGCGGCCTCGGTGCGTGAAAATATTATTCTGGCCCTGCAGGCCCAGCGCGGCTGGCTGCGGCCGATCCCGCGTAAAGAGCAGAACGCCATTGCCGAGCGCTTTATCCGACAGCTCGGCATTCGTACCCCGAGCGCTGAGCAGCCCATCGAGTTTTTGTCGGGCGGCAACCAGCAGAAGGTGCTGCTTTCTCGCTGGCTGCTGACCAAACCGCAGTTCCTGATCCTCGACGAGCCAACGCGCGGCATCGACGTGGGCGCGCACGCCGAAATCATCCGGCTTATCGAAACGCTGTGCGCCGACGGCCTGGCGCTGCTGGTCATCTCGTCGGAGCTGGAGGAGCTGGTTGGCTATGCCGATCGCGTCATCATCATGCGCGATCGCAGGCAGGTGGCGGAGATCCCGCTGGATGAACTGTCCGTTCCGGCGATCATGAATGCCATCGCGGCGTAAGGAGTCACATGTGATGTCCCGTTCTCTTTCGCAAACCGGCGAAGCGAAGCGCCGCTTCAGCTGGCCGACCGGCACGCCGCAAATCGCGGCGCTGCTGCTGGTGCTGCTGGTGGATAGCCTGGTGGCTCCGCACTTCTTTCAGATCGTCGTGCAGGATGGCCGCCTGTTTGGCAGCCCTGTCGACATCTTAAACCGTGCCGCGCCCGTGGCGCTGCTGGCGATTGGGATGACGCTGGTGATTGCCACCGGCGGCATTGACCTCTCCGTTGGCGCCGTAATGGCGATAGCGGGCGCTACCGCCGCCTCGATGACCGTCGCCGGGCACAGCCTGCCGGTAGTCCTGCTCGCCGCGCTGGGCTCTGGAGTACTGGCCGGGCTGTGGAACGGCATTCTGGTCGCGGTTCTCAAGATCCAGCCGTTTGTCGCGACGTTGATTTTGATGGTGGCCGGACGCGGCGTGGCGCAGCTTATCACCTCCGGGCAGATCGTCACCTTTAACTCTCCGGGCCTGGCGTGGATCGGCAGCGGTAATTTTCTGTTCTTCCCGACGCCGGTGATTGTCGCCCTGGTAACGCTGGTGGTGTTCTGGCTTTTCACACGCAAAACGGCGCTTGGCATGTTCATCGAAGCGGTCGGGATTAACATCCGGGCCGCGAAAAACGCCGGGGTAAATACACGGCTGATGGTGATGCTGACCTACGTGCTGAGCGGCGTCTGTGCCGCAATTGCCGGGGTGATTGTGGCGGCAGATATTCGCGGGGCGGATGCCAACAACGCCGGACTCTGGCTGGAGCTGGACGCGATCCTCGCGGTGGTTATCGGCGGCGGGTCGCTGATGGGCGGGCGTTTCAACCTCCTGCTCTCGGTGGTGGGGGCGCTGATTATTCAGGGCATGAACACCGGGATTTTGCTCTCCGGGTTCCAGCCGGAGCTTAATCAGGTCGTCAAGGCGGTCGTGGTGCTTATTGTACTTATCGTGCAGTCGCCGCGCTTTATCACTCTCATTAAGGGGATCCGCGGTCATGATAAAACGTAATTTACCGTTAACGATCACGCTGGGCGTGTTCGTGCTGGGCTACCTTTACTGCCTGACCCAGTTTCCGGGCTTTGCCTCAACGCGGGTGATTTGCAACATTCTGACCGATAACGCGTTTCTTGGGATTATTGCCGTCGGCATGACGTTTGTGATCCTCTCCGGTGGGATCGATCTCTCCGTCGGGTCAGTGATCGCCTTTACCGGCGTGTTTCTTGCCAAAGCGATTGGTTACTGGGGGATCTCGCCGCTGCTGGCCTTCCCGCTGGTGCTGGCTATGGGCTGCGCGTTCGGCGCCTTTATGGGGCTTTTAATCGACGCGCTGAAAATCCCGGCGTTTATCATCACCCTCGCCGGGATGTTCTTCCTGCGCGGCGTAAGCTATCTGGTGTCGGAGGAGTCGATTCCGATTAACCATCCTATCTACGACACGCTCTCCAGCCTGGCGTGGAAAATCCCCGGCGGCGGTCGACTGAGCGCCATGGGGCTGCTGATGCTGGGTGTCGTGGCAATCGGCATCTTGCTTGCCCGCCGTACCCGGTTTGGTAATCAGGTTTACGCCATCGGCGGCAGCGCTACGTCAGCGAACCTGATGGGGGTGTCGACGCGCAGCACCACCATCCGCATCTACATGCTCTCGACCGGGCTGGCGACGCTGGCGGGTATCGTGTTCTCGATCTATACCCAGGCGGGCTATGCGCTGGCGGGGGTGGGCGTCGAGCTGGACGCGATTGCCTCGGTGGTGATTGGCGGTACGCTGCTCAGCGGCGGGGTGGGAACGGTGCTCGGCACGCTGTTTGGCGTCGCGATCCAGGGGCTGATCCAGACCTACATTAACTTCGACGGCACGCTCAGCTCCTGGTGGACTAAAATCGCCATCGGCATCCTGCTGTTTATTTTTATCGCGCTCCAGCGCGGCCTGACGGTGCTCTGGGAGAACCGCCAGAGCTCGCCTGTTACCCGTGTGAACACATCAGTAACAGAGCGATAACATGCTGAAAGTCTAAACAAATTCCGGTAGCGGCCGATACTCTTTCTTTATGCCCAGAAATATCTCGCTACCGGAAATAACATCATGCTTAAAACGCTATCGATTCGTACCGGCTTGCTCTCTTTACTGGCCGTTATGACCTTTCTGCTGCTGGCTGTCAGCGGCATCGGCATTTATGCCCTCACGCAAAGCTCTTCATCGCTCCAGCGCATCAACCACCTTCAGGGGGAACAGATGGTGCAGCTGAACGCTGGCTACACCCTGATCCTGCGCGCGCGCAACGAAGCGGGGCAGGCCGTCCGCATGATGGAGATCGGCATGCTGGACGATGCTGCAAAAGCGGTCAAAACCATTAATCAGGAAGTGGCGCAGGCGCGGAAAACGCTGAAGGGCACGATCGACGGTGGCGTAGCGGATGAACGGGGGCAAACGCTGCTGGATAACGTGGCCGCGAGCCTGGCGGCCTATAACCAGCAGGGTATTGACCCGATGCTGAAAGCCCTGAACGAGCAAAGCGCGGACAGCTATTACGATCTGCTGGAAAATAAGCTGATCCCGGTGGCGAAGCGGTTTGATAACGACATGCAGGCGTTCCAGGCGTGGAGCGAGGCGCGTGGCAAAGCGGAAGTGAGCGCCGTGCAGGCGAGCAAAACGCGGGTGCTTATCCTGATCGTTGTCGCGGCGCTGCTGACGGCAGGCATTATCGTGCTGGCCTGGCTGGCGCTGCGCCACATGCTGCTCAGGCCGCTTTCTGCCTCGATTGCCCAGCTGGAGCACGTGGCGGCCGGAGATTTAACCCACGCGCTGAACGCCCCGGCGAGCCAGGAGTTTAATCGCCTTAACGCGGCGATCGAAGCGATGCGCCGGTCGCTGATGGACTCCGTGCTGCGGGTGCGCGACGCCAGCTCGCAGATTGATACCGGCAGCCGCGAGCTGACGGCGGGAAACCGGGATCTTGCCGTACGCACGGAATCCACCGCCACCTCGCTGGAGCAGACCGCCGCCAGCATGGAAGAGATCACCGCCACGGTGAAACTCAACGCCGACAACGCCGGGCAGGCGCACCAGCTGGCGAAGTCGGTGTCCGATACCGCCGATCGCGGCAGTGAAATGGTGTGCTACGTGATTGAGAAGATGCGCGATATCTCCGGCAGCTCGGCGCGCATCGCCGACATCCTGAGCGTGATTGACGGCATCGCGTTCCAGACCAACATTCTGGCGCTGAACGCCTCCGTTGAAGCGGCGCGCGCGGGCGAGCAGGGGCGCGGTTTCGCGGTCGTGGCGGGCGAAGTGCGTAACCTCGCCAGCCGCAGTGCCGACGCCGCAAAAGAGATCCGCTCGCTTATCAGCGATTCGCAGATCCACGTGAACGAAGGCAGCGAGCTGGCGCAGCAGGCCGGCGAGACGATGGACGAGATCGCCACCGAAGTGCTGCGAATGACAAAGCTGATGCGTGAAATTGCGACCGCGTCTCAGGAGCAGAGCCGGGGTATTGAGCAGGTGAATATTGCCGTCAATCAGATGGATGAAACCGCCCAGCAGAACGCGGCGCTGGTGCAGCAATCTACCGCCGCCACGCGCTCGCTGGAAGCGCAGTCGCGCGAGCTGATGGAAGCCATGGCCTCTTTCAGGCTCACGGCGCAAACGGCATAACGAAAAAGGGGAGCCTTCCCGGCTCCCCTTTTGGCGTATTACGCGTCCGGGTATTCGCGGATCATGCGTTCTACGTCATCAACCATATGGTCATTGCCGACGAAGAACGAACGGCGCTGGTGCAGGCTTTCCGGCACGATATCCAGAATACGCTCTTTACCGTCGCTCGCCTTGCCGCCTGCCTGTTCGGCCAGGAACGCCATCGGGTTGCATTCATACAGCAGACGCAGCTTCCCGTCCGGGTGGCTTGCGGTGCTTGGGTAAAGGTAAATGCCGCCCTTCAGCAGGTTACGGTGAAAATCCGCCACCAGCGAGCCGATATAGCGGGAGGTGTACGGGCGCTGGGTAGCCTTATCTTCTTCCTGGCAGAATTTGATGTACTTCTTCACGCCGTTCGGGAATCTGATGTAGTTGCCTTCGTTGATGGAGTAGGTGTTGCCCTTCTCCGGGAAGCGCATACGCTCCTGGCTCAGACAGAAGACGCCCAGCGACGGATCGTAGGTAAAGGCGTGAACGCCGCATCCGGTGGTGTACACCAGCATGGTGGACGAGCCATATACCACGTAACCGGCCGCGACCTGATTGCTGCCCGGTTGCAGGAAGTCTTCTTCCGTCACCGGCGTGCCAACAGGCGTGACGCGGCGGTAGATAGAGAAAATGGTACCGACAGAAACGTTAACGTCGATGTTGGAGGAGCCGTCCAGGGGATCCATCAGAACAACGTATTTCGCGTGTTCACACCCTTCGAAAACGACGATCTCATCTTCTTCTTCAGAGGCGATACCCGCAACGATGTCGCGCGCGCGCAGTGCTGCTTTTAGTTTTTCATTGGCGAACAGGTCGAGTTTCTGCTGAACCTCACCCTGAACGTTCTCGGCACCGCTGGCACCCAGGATATCGACCAGACCGGCCTTGTTGATATCACGGTGGATGATCTTAGCGCCCAGCTTTATTGCCGACAGCAAAGCAGTGAGCTCACCCGTAGCATGAGAGAACTCGTGCTGCTTTTCGACAATAAATTCACCTAACGTTTTCATAACACTTTCCCTGCATCTTATGTTGAGTAAAGCGGTTGATGTCCAACAATCTTAACAAACATTCAAATATTAGCGCAGAGGTGAATCGCGCCAGCAAAATACGGATTTACCTGAAATGCGTTTCACAGCCGCTGACATGCGGGTAAAATGTGCGCCACATTGAAGAAGGATAGTGACGTATGCGCATTCATATATTGGGGATTTGTGGCACTTTCATGGGCGGACTGGCAATGCTGGCGCGCTCGCTGGGCCATGAAGTGACGGGTTCGGACGCCAATGTGTATCCGCCGATGAGCACGCTGCTGGAGAAGCAGGGTATCTCTCTGATTCAGGGATATGACGCCAGCCAGCTGGAGCCGCAGCCGGATCTGGTGATCGTGGGTAACGCCATGACCCGTGGAAATCCATGCGTTGAGGCGGTGCTGGAACGCAATATTCCGTACATGTCTGGCCCGCAGTGGCTGCATGATTTCGTCCTGCGCGACCGCTGGGTTATCGCCGTTGCCGGTACGCACGGCAAAACCACTACCGCCGGAATGGCGACCTGGATCCTCGAAGCCTGCGGCTACAAGCCGGGCTTTGTGATCGGCGGCGTGCCGGGGAATTTCGACGTCTCCGCGCGTCTGGGTGGCAGCCCGTTCTTTGTAATTGAAGCGGACGAATACGACTGCGCATTCTTCGACAAGCGTTCCAAATTTGTGCATTACTGCCCGCGCACGCTGATCCTCAACAACCTTGAGTTCGATCACGCTGACATCTTTGACGACCTGAAGGCGATCCAGAAACAGTTCCACCATCTGGTGCGCATTGTTCCGGGCCAGGGGCGCATCATCCTGCCGGAGAACGACATCAACCTGAAGCAGACCATGGCGATGGGATGCTGGAGCGAGCAGGAGCTGGTGGGCGAGCAGGGCCACTGGCAGGCGAAAAAGCTCAACGCGGATGCATCCGAGTGGGAAGTGCTGCTCGACGGTGAGAAAGTGGGTGAGGTGAAGTGGAGCCTGGTGGGCGAGCACAACATGCACAACGGCCTGATGGCGATCGCTGCGGCGCGTCATGTGGGCGTACTGCCTGCGGATGCCGCCAATGCGCTGGGGACGTTTATCAACGCCCGCCGCCGTCTGGAGCTGCGCGGCGAAGCGAATGGCGTCACGGTGTATGACGATTTTGCGCACCACCCAACCGCTATTCTGGCGACGCTTGCGGCGTTACGCGGCAAGGTTGGCGGCACCGCGCGCATTCTGGCGGTGCTGGAACCGCGTTCAAACACCATGAAAATGGGTATCTGCAAGGACGATCTCGCGCCGTCCCTGGGGCGTGCCGACGAAGTCTTCCTGCTGCAGCCGCAGCATATTCCGTGGCAGGTGGCTGAAGTGGCCGACGCCTGCATTCAGCCTGCACACTGGAGTGCGGACGTGGATGTATTAGCGGATATGGTGGTGAAAGCGGCACAGCCTGGCGATCACATTCTGGTGATGAGCAACGGCGGGTTTGGTGGTATTCATCAGAAACTGCTGGACGGTCTGGCGAAGAAAGCGGAAGCGGTAGCAGAGTAAGCCCCTCACCCCAGCCCTCTCCCCAAAGGGGAGAGGCTGTTCAATTCCCTTCTCCCCTTTGGGGAGAGGGTCAGGGTGAGGGAAACAGATTATTCGCCGTTCTCGGACAGCTCGCGCAGATACTGGAAAATCAGACGCGCAGACTTCGGCGGCTTATTCCCTTCTTTCTCTTTCTTCGCGTTACGGATAAGCGAACGCAGCTGCTGGCGGTCGGCATCCGGCCACAGGTTCAGCACTTCAGGTACGGCGTCATCGCCCTGTTCAATCAGACGATCGCGGATCTGCTCCAGCTTATGGAACAGCGCAACCTGCTGGTTGTGGCGGTTTTTCAGCTTGTCCAGCGCCTGACGGATCGGCTCTACGTCGCGCTGACGCAGCAGTTTACCGATAAGCTGAAGCTGGCGGCGACGCCCTTCTTTCTTGATTTTCTGTGCCAGTTCAATGGCATCGCGCAGATCCTGGTCGAGCGGGATCTTATCCAGCGCGTTTTTACCCAGATCGACCATCTCTGCGCCAAGCTGTTTTAACTCTTCGGCGTCACGTTTAATTTCACTTTTACTGACCCAGATGATCTCATCATCTTCGTCTTCGATGTCATCACCGGGAACGTCGTCGAGCCAGTCTTCGGGCTGCTTAGTCATGTCAGGCTCCTTAAAAAAAGAGGCTAATGTTACCAGTTAAGACGCGCACTGAAAAACGGTTCTCTGTTAGACTTCACTTAACTCTCTCTTACAGTATGGCATTTGCGATGAAAGTAACCTCACAAGTTGAAGCGCAGCGTAAGATCCTGGAAGAAGCCGTCTCCACCGCGCTGACGCTCGCTTCAGGTAAATCAGATGGCGCCGAAGTGGCGGTCAGCAAAACCACCGGCATTAGCGTGAGCACCCGCTATGGCGAAGTGGAGAATGTAGAATTCAACAGCGATGGCGCGCTGGGGATCACCGTTTATCACCAGAATCGCAAAGGCAGCGCCTCGTCTACCGATCTCAGCCCGGATGCCATCGCCCGTACGGTGCAGGCGGCGCTGGATATCGCCCGTTACACCTCCCCGGATCCTTACGCTGGCGTGGCCGATAAAGAGCTGCTGGCGTTTGATGCGCCGGATCTCGATCTGTTCCACCCGGCGGAAGTGACCCCGGATGAAGCCATCGAGCTGGCCGCGCGCGCCGAACAGGCGTCTTTGCAGGCGGATAAACGCATCACCAATACCGAAGGCGGCAGCTTCAACAGCCACTACGGCATCAAAGTCTTCGGCAACTCACATGGCATGCTGCAGGGCTACTGCTCTACCCGTCACTCGCTTTCCAGCTGCGTGATCGCCGAAGAGAACGGCGACATGGAGCGTGATTACGCCTATACCATCGGCCGCGCGCTGGGGGATTTGCAGTCTCCGGAGTGGGTGGGTAAAGAGTGTGCCGAACGCACGCTGTCACGCCTGTCGCCGCGTAAGCTTTCCACCATGAAGGCCCCGGTGATCTTTGCCAACGAAGTGGCGACCGGCCTGTTTGGCCATCTGGTGGGCGCTATCGCGGGCGGCTCGGTGTACCGTAAATCGACCTTCCTGCTCGACTCGCTGGGCAAGCAGATCCTGCCGGAATGGCTGACCATCGAAGAGCATCCGCACCTGCTGAAAGGGCTGGCCTCCACGCCGTTCGACAGCGAAGGCGTTCGCACCGAACGTCGCGACATTGTTAAGGACGGTATTCTGACCCAGTGGCTGCTGACCAACTACTCCGCGCGCAAGCTGGGGCTGAAAAGCACCGGTCACGCGGGCGGCATCCACAACTGGCGCATTGCCGGCCAGGGCCTGAGCTTTGAGCAGATGCTGAAAGAGATGGGCACCGGCCTGGTGGTGACCGAGCTGATGGGGCAGGGCGTAAGCGGCATCACCGGCGACTACTCGCGCGGCGCGGCGGGCTTCTGGGTGGAAAACGGCGAAATTCAGTATCCGGTGAGCGAAATCACCATCGCGGGTAACCTGAAGGACATGTGGCGCAACATCGTTACGGTCGGTAACGATATTGAAACACGCAGCAATATACAGTGTGGTTCAGTTCTTCTGCCCGAAATGAAAATTGCGGGTCAATAAAGATAGCGTTTTGTTAATAATAAAAAAGGAAGTGAGCAATGCGTAAACACCTGTTAGCGATCGTCGCGGCTTCAACGCTGGTTCTTGGCTCGTCCGCGTTTGCTGCCGATCTCGAAGACAATATGGATATTCTCAGCGAAAACCTGAAGGTTGTGCAGAAAACGGACAATGCGGCGGACATGAAAGACGCCCTGACCAAAATGCGCGAAGCGGCGCTGGACGCGCAAAAGGCGACGCCGCCGAAGCTGGAAAGCAAAGCGGCGGACAGCGCCGAGATGAAAGACTACCGTCACGGTTTTGACGTGCTGGTCGGCCAGATCGACGGTGCGCTGAAGCTGGCTAACGAAGGCAAGGTGAAGGAAGCCCAGGCGGCAGCGGAGCAGTTTGCCACCACGCGCAATACCTATCACAAAAAATATCGTTAATTGGGTGCCTGAGCTGTACGTCCTTTCCCGTATGCGGGGGCGCAGTTAGCGCCCCCGCATCTTTGCTCCCTACTTGCCGGAGCGACACTCCATCCGCGCTGTCACTTCAAGCGAGCCGTTTCGAAAACGGATCTCGCACAGTGTTTTCCTCGTCACCAGCGTTAAGATGATTATTGTCAAAGAAATAATCATCAAAACCCCGATACTTGGGTTTCTGCGTTTCATGGATGCCTCCTTGCTTCAAAGCGGGCGAGGTAGCGAACTCCACGGTCGTGACGTGTCGTTTCGAGCCCCCGCCCTGATTTTTTATCAGGCGGGGCTTTCCACTTTCCGTCCCATGCCTGAGACGGTCAGTCTCAAGCACCCGCCGCCACTCTAGCGGATCCCCATAAGAAAACCTTATCCACGTCACATTTCTACGAGTCGGCTCGTAATCTTTTCCACTTCGCTGACCTGTCCATTGCCGCGTAATAGCGTGATATTCATCACGCAAATACAGCGTTTTATCCAGATTCACCGCATTTATGTGGCACAGATCACTGCCGCTGCTCGCCTTTCCACTTTGAAGTGGAAAACAACTCGCTACAAACCCTTCCCTCCCAACGTTAGTTTTATTCCAGAGCCATTAACGGGGTAAGACGAGTGATTAACGGAGCGGTAATGAACGACGTTGGGGAACAGGCGGTGCAGACTGAACAGCTCGCGAACACCATGCTACAGCAGGTTTATGCCCTGCTGGCCCGGCACAACATCATCCCCAATGCAGTACAGGAGCAGATGCTGACCTCCCACGTTCGCGCAATGGCGCACCGGTCCGTGACCGGCGAGCCGTTGCCGGAGGTTGAAGCAGAGCTGTTCGACGAAATTTCACCCGATTCAATGCGGCTCGCCCGTGAAGTGGTGGCGCAGTTTGGCAACCTTCCTGATGAAGAGGCCTGGCTGCTCTCCGTTCACTTCGAAGTCGCGAAAGACAACCTTTAAGGAGCAACACATGGAACAGATTACAGTCGTGATTGGCGATCGCCTGGGCAAAGGTCAGAAAGTGGCTGCCGGCGTGGAGAAAGCCGGTGGGCGCGCGGTTGTCGTACCGGGCATGGCCGCGGACATGAAGCTGGGTGACGTAATGAAGGCGGAAAACGCCACCTTCGGTATTTCGTTCTGCGGCAGCGGCGGCGCGGGCGCCATCACCGCCCAGACCAAATACGGCTACAAGGCCAAGTACGGCATGCGTTCCGTGGATGAGGGCGTGACCGCCATCAACGAAGGCTGCAACGTGCTGGGCTTTGGCTTTATGGATAAAGAAGAGCTGGGCGAGCGTCTGGTGCAGGCGTGGCAGAAGAAATACGGCGCATAAGCATGAAAGAACAGTTCACAACCACGGTGAGGGTGAAGGGGAAGGGCGACGCCAAAGCGCGCGCCTTTGCCGACGCGCTCAACCACGTTCAGGCCGCGGTGATGAAAGCCTCACCGCATATCTTACTGCGTATTGAGCCACAGGATGTGCAGGTCGTTCAGGCGCAAGAAGCGGTGCGAAAAGAAGCCTTTCTGTTCTTCTTTTTGCGCCGGGAAAGACGCACCTACAGCGTGGAGCTGGATGTGACCGTCAACGTGACCGCCATCAATCTAGACCAGTTGGACTTCGTCACGCAACGCTGATTATTCATAAAAGGGCAGACTGATGTTCTTAATTATATTAATAAAATCGCTCATCATTGGCGGCCTGGTTGGCGTCGGTGTTGGAGCCGGGGCTGCACGCATGTTTCATGCGCCTACCACTCAGGGTATGGGCGCGTTTCGTACGTTGGGGGAGCTGAACTCCTGCGAAGGGGATCCGGCGTCCCACTTCTCCTTTGGGTTAGGCTTCTTCTTTAACGCCTGGGCCTCTTCCGTGGCCGCTGGCGCCTTCACACAGGACGTTGACCACCGCATCATCCCAAACTGGGGTGCTGCCGCACTGATGATCAAAAACCGTAACGTCGGCGAAACGCTGCACGATCCCCGCAAAATGGCGATTGCCTGCGGCATCATCGGCATGATTGTCGTGACCTTCCTTAACCTTACCGCCTCCTCCGTTCCGGCCGCGCTTCAGGTCACCGCCGTGAAGGTGCTGGTGCCGGCGGCGAACCTGCTGGTGAACACTGTAATGCCGGTGATCTTCTGGCTGGCGGCCATCGACGCGGGTAAAAAATCGGGCTTCTGGGCCACCATCTTCGGCGGCGCGGCGCAGCTGATTATGGGTAACGCCGTACCGGGCCTGGTGCTGGGGATCCTGATCGGTAAAGGCGTGGAAGAGAGCGGCTGGAACCACGTCACTAAGGTGATGATGGCGGCCATCGTTCTGCTGTTCGTGCTGAGCGGCTTCTTCCGCGGCTTCGACATGAAGATGATCGAATCCTTCCATCTGACGGTGCCGAACTGGCTCGACATGATCCACAACTCGCTCAGCGGTAAATAACAGGAGCCTCCAATGGAACAGAATAAAGGTTTTTGGTATGCCGACTGGTCGTTCCCGATCTTCGTTGGCCTGCTCTCCTCCGGCGTGTTTGCCGGGACGCACATGTACTACCTCTACGGCATCGGCGCGTTTAACGAAGTGGCCTTCGTGGCGATGCTGAAGGCGGGGATTGATACCGGCGTGTACGGCGCGGTGGCCGCGTTCGGCGCGAGCTTCCTGTTCGCCCGTATTATCGAAGGCTCGCTGGTGGGGATCCTCGACATCGGCGGGGCGATCCAGACCGGCGTGGGGCTCGGCGTGCCGGCGCTGCTGCTGGGCGCGGGGATCATGTTCCCGGTGACCAACTTCATTGCCTCGCTGATTACCGGCCTGGTGATTGGCCTGGCGATTGGCTACGTCATCATCCTGGCGCGTAAGTTCACCATCAACCAGAGTAACTCTACCTACGGTGCAGACGTGATGATGGGCGCGGGCAACGCTTCCGGCCGCTTCCTCGGTCCGCTGATTATCCTCAGCGCCATGACGGCCTCCATTCCTATCGGCGTCGGCTCCCTGGTGGGTGCGCTGCTGTTCTACATCTGGCAGAAGCCGATCACCGGTGGCGCCATCCTCGGCGCAATGATTTTGGGCTGGCTGTTCCCGGTCGCCCTTTAATACCCGCGGGCGCTCCGGCGCCCGATTTATCAGGAGAACCTTATGTTTGATTTACTCCTGCGCCGTGCGCGCCTTGCCGACGATACCCTGACCGATATCGCCATTCAGGACGGGAAGATCGCCGCGACAGGCGAAATTGACGCTCCCGCCCGCAAAACGGTTGAGCTTAACGGTAACGTGTTCGTCAGCGCGGGCTGGATTGACTCCCACGTTCACTGCTACCCGAACTCCCCCATTTACCACGACGAGCCGGACAGCGTCGGCATTGCCACCGGCGTCACCACCGTGGTGGACGCGGGCAGTACCGGTGCCGACGACGTGGACGATTTCTATGACATCACCCGCAAAGCCTCAACCGAGGTGTTTGCCCTGCTGAATATCTCCCGCGTGGGGCTGATTGCCCAGAACGAGCTGGCCAATATGGCGAATATTGATGCCGATGCCGTGAAGCAGGCGGTGAAGCGCCACCCTGATTTTATCGTCGGCCTGAAGGCGCGCATGAGTAGCAGCGTGGTGGGGGAAAACGGTATTACCCCGCTGGAGCGCGCAAAGGCCATTCAGAAAGAGAACGGCGACCTGCCGCTAATGGTGCACATCGGCAACAATCCGCCGAACCTCGACGAAATTGCCGAGCTGTTAAGCTCCGGCGACATCATTACCCACTGCTACAACGGCAAGCCAAACCGCATTCTGACGCCCTCCGGCGAGCTGCGCGCCTCCATTACCTCCGCCCTGAAACGCGGTGTGCGGCTGGACGTAGGCCACGGTACGGCGAGCTTCAGCTTTGAAGTGGCGAAACGCGCCATCGCGATGGGCATTCTGCCGCACACCATCAGCTCGGATATCTACTGCCGCAACCGCATCAACGGCCCGGTCGGCTCGCTTTCGAGCGTGATGTCAAAATTCCTCGCCGTCGGCATGTCGTTGCCGCAGGTGATTGACTGCGTCACCGCGAACGCCGCCGACGGCCTGCGCCTGACGCGCAAAGGGCGTATCGAGCCCGGCCTCGACGCCGACCTGACGCTGTTCACCGTTAAGCGCCAGCCGACGGTGCTGACGGATGCTGAAAACGACAGCCTGCAGGCTGAACACATTCTG
Organism: Enterobacter cloacae complex sp. 2022EL-00788; assembly: GCF_026627565.1. Taxonomy (NCBI): domain Bacteria; kingdom Pseudomonadati; phylum Pseudomonadota; class Gammaproteobacteria; order Enterobacterales; family Enterobacteriaceae; genus Enterobacter; species Enterobacter cloacae complex sp. 2022EL-00788. The sequence goes on from NZ_JAPNMC010000012.1 coordinate 114,126, forward strand.
GTGCCGCTTGCCGCGATCCGCGCGGGCAAGGGCTACATGACCGAACAAGGGAGCACGGAACATGCCTTCGATTTATGAGAAGTACCACTTAAAGCAGGTTATTAACACCTCTGGCCGCATGACGGTGCTGGGCGTCTCCACGCCGCGCCCGGAGGTGGTGCAGGCGGCGATGGACGGCATGAATCACTACTTCGAGATGAAGGATCTGGTTAACAAAACCGGGGAATACATCGCGAAGCTGCTGGACGTGGAGGGCGCGACGGTGGTCTCCTGCGCGTCGGCGGGCATTGCCCAGTCCGTGGCGGCAGTGCTGGTGAAGGACAGCGACTGGCTGCTGGAAAACCTGCACGTCACCCCGATTGAAAACAACGAGATCGTGCTGCCGAAAGGCCACAACGTGAACTTCGGCGCGCCGGTGGGCACCATGGTGGCGCTGGGCGGCGGCAGGCTGGTGGAGGCGGGCTACGCCAACGAATGCTCTGCCGATCAGCTGGCGGCGGCGATCACCCCGCGCACCGCGGCGATCCTCTACATCAAATCGCACCACTGCGTGCAGAAAAGCATGCTCAGCGTTGAGCAGGCGGCGGTCGTGGCGCGTAAGCACGACCTGCCCCTGATCGTCGATGCCGCAGCGGAAGAAGATCTGCACGCGTACTACCGCTCCGGCGCTTCTCTTGTTATCTACAGCGGCGCGAAGGCGATTGAAGGGCCAACCAGCGGGCTGGTGATCGGCAAAACTCAATATGTTGAATGGGTGAAGCGTCAGACGGCGGGCATTGGCCGCGCCATGAAGGTGGGTAAAGAGGGCATCCTTGGCCTGACCTGCGCCATCGAACACTACCTGACGGCAACCAAAGAGAGCGGGGCGGAGATGGTGGCAAAAATGACGCCGTTTATCGACGCGCTCAACACCCTGAACGGCGTCACGGCGCGCGTGGTCTGGGACAGCGCCGGTCGCGACATTGCGCGCACCGAGATTAAGTTTGATGAAACGACCACCGGCGTCGGCACCGGCGAGCTTGTCGCGCAGCTGAAGCAGGGTGAATACGCCATTTACTTCCGTGGCTACAAGGCCAACGAAGGGATCATCGAAGCGGACGTGCGCAGCGTGAGCGCTGACCAGCTGAACATCGTGTACCGCCGCATTAGCGAAGTATTAGGACAGGAGAAAAAAGCATGAAACTGACCCCCAATTTTTACCGTGACCGCGTCTGCCTGAACGTGCTGGCAGGCTCGAAAGCCAACGCCAGCGCCATTTACGAGGCGGCGGAAGGCCATGTGCTGGTGGGCGTGCTCTCCAAAAACTATCCTGACGTGGCGAGCGCGGTCGCTGATATGCGTGAGTACGCGGCGCTGATTGATAATGCGCTCTCCGTAGGGCTGGGCGCGGGCGATCCGAACCAGTCGGCGATGGTGAGCGAAATCTCCCGCCAGGTTCAGCCGCAGCACGTCAACCAGGTTTTCACCGGCGTGGCCACCAGCCGCGCGCTGCTGGGGCAGAATGAGTCCGTGGTCAACGGACTGGTCTCACCGACCGGCACCGTCGGGATGGTAAAAATCTCTACCGGCCCGCTGAGCAGCGCGGCACCGGACGGCATTGTGCCGGTTGAAACGGCGATTGCCCTGCTGAAGGATTTCGGCGGCAGCTCGATCAAATACTTCCCGATGGGCGGCCTCAAGTGTCGCGACGAGTATAAAGCGGTGGCGGAAGCCTGCGCCCGGCACGACTTCTGGCTGGAGCCGACCGGGGGAATCGATCTGGATAACTTCGAGGAGATCCTGCAGATCGCGCTGGACGCGGGCGTGAGCAAAATCATTCCGCATATCTACAGCTCGATTATCGACAAAGACAGCGGCGATACGCGTCCGGAAGACGTGCGTACGCTGCTTGCGATGACGAAGAAGCTGGTAAAGTAAAACAAAACCTTACCCCTCACCCCAGCCCTCTCCCCAAAGGGGAGAGGGTGTAATCGTCCCCTCTCCCCTTTGGGGAGAGGGTTAGGGTGAGGGGAAACACGCCGCACAACCCCAAAGGAGCCACCATGCACACCCAAAACCTGCTTGTCGCTTCACTCTCGTTACTTGCCACTGCCGCTATCGCCCAGCCGCAGTACGCCTGGGTCGGCACCTATAACCCCAACGGCGAGGGGCTGTACCGCTTTACCGTCGACCCGAACACCGGCGCGCTCGGCGATAAAACGCTGGTGAGCAGGCTCCCGAACGCGGCGCAGCTGACCGTCTCTCACGACGGCAAAACGCTGTATCTGGCAAGCGAGGTGGAGCAGGGCGTGGTGCAGGCGCTGCGCGTGGGCGATAACGGCGAGCTGAGCGAGCTGAATCAGGTCTCCTCCGGCGGTGCGGGGCCGGTGTACCTGTCGCTAACGCCGAACGGCCAGCACCTGCTGGTGGCGAATTACGTCAGCGGATCGATCGCGGTGCTGCCCGTCAACGCAGACGGCAGCCTGGGTGAGGCCACGGACACGCATCAGGATCGGGGCGAACCGGGGGCTGCGAAGCCGGAAGCTGCCGTTGAGGGCAGCTTTGCCATCAGCGATCATAACGGCCCACATGCGCACATGATCGCCGCCGATCCGAGCGGGAAGTATGTGTTTTCTACCGATCTGGGGCTGGATCGCATCTACCAGTACCGCTTTGACGATCGAAGCGGCAAGCTGACGCCGAACGATCCGCCGTTTATCAGCGCCTCATCAAAAGGTGCCGGGCCGCGCCACTTTGTCTTTACGCCGAAGGGAGACGCCCTGTGGCTGATTAACGAAGAAGCCTCTACGCTCACCCATTATGCGCTGGACAGCAGCGGCAGGCTCAAAGAAGGTAAAACGGTTTCAGCCCTGCCGGACGGTTACAGGGGCACCAGCTTTGCCGCCGGGCTGGCGTTAAGCGCCGATGGTAAACAGCTGTATGTCGCTAACCGTTTGCATAACAGCATCGGGCACTTTACCGTAACGGCGGAGGGGACGCTGACGCACCAGGACGATGTCTGGACGCGCGGTGACTATCCACGAACCCTGACGCTCGATAAGCAGGGGCGCTGGCTGTACGTCATGAACCAGCGCAGCGACAACATTACCCGCTTCCGCGTGGCGCAGGACGGCAGGCTGAGCGTTGAGCCAGACTACACCCCGGTCGGCAGCCCATCCCAGATGGTTATTTCACCCTGAGCAGTAAGAGGACGACGACGTGCGATTTCCGAACCAACGTTTAGCGCAACTTTTCGATCTGTTGCAAAACGAGACGCTGCCGCAGGACGAGCTGGCGCAGCGGCTGTCGGTCTCCACGCGAACCGTCCGGGCGGATATCACCGCCCTGAACGCGCTGCTGGCGAGCCACGGCGCGCAGTTCATTCTGAGCCGCGGTAACGGCTATCAGCTTAAAATTGATGATGCTGAACGTTACCAGCAGCTACAGGCATCGCACCCGCGCGAGCTGCGCATTCCGCGAACCGGGCCGGAGCGCGTGCACTATCTGGTGGTGCGTTTTCTGACCTCGGCGTTTTCCCTTAAGCTGGAGGACCTGGCGGACGAGTGGTTTGTCAGCCGCGCCACGTTGCAGAGCGACATGGTGGAGGTACGCGAGTGGTTCCACCGTTACAACCTGACGCTGGAAACCCGCCCGCGCCACGGCATGAAGCTGTTTGGCCGCGAGATGGCGATCCGCGCCTGCCTGACCGACCTCCTGTGGGAGCTGGCGCAGCAGGACAGCCTGAACCCGCTGGTTACCGAGGTAGCGCTCAACGCGGGCGTGGCGGAAAAGATGGTGCCCGTACTTCACGACGCGCTGACCCGCCATCACATTCGCCTGACCGACGAGGGCGAGCTGTTCCTGCGCCTGTACTGCGCGGTGTCGGTGCGGCGCATCAGCGAAGGTTACCCGCTGCCGGAATTTCAGGCGGAAGACGTGGAGGACAACGTGCGCGAGGCGGCGAAAGCTATCGCGGCGTCCATCCAGCAGCTGGCGGACAAAGCGCTTTCACCTTCGGAAGAGAGCTGGCTGTGCGTGCACATTGCGGCGCGGCAGATCCAGGAGATCGCCCCAAGCGCGATTAACGCCGACGACGATGAGGCACTGGTCAACTACATCCTGCGCTACATCAATACCCACTATAACTACAACCTGCTCAGCGACGAACAGCTGCACGCGGATCTGCTCACGCACATCAAAACCATGATCACCCGCGTGCGGTATCAAATCATGATCCCCAATCCGCTGCTGGATAACATCAAGCAGCACTATCCGATGGCGTGGGACATGACCCTCGCGGCCGTGTCGAGCTGGGGGAAATATACCCCGTACGCGATCAGCGAAAACGAGATTGGCTTCCTGGTGCTGCACATCGGCGTCGGGCTGGAGCGTCACTACAACATCGGCTACCAGCGCCAGCCGCGGGTGCTGCTGGTGTGCGACGCCGGAAACGCGATGGTGCGGATGATCGAGGCGGTGCTCCAGCGTAAATACCCGCAGATTGAGATCGCGCGTACGCTCACCCTGCGCGAGTACGAGCAGGCGGATACCGTCGTCGAGGACTTTGTTATTTCCACCGCCCGCGTGAGCGAGAAATCCAAACCGGTGGTGACGATCGCGCCGTTCCCGACCGACTATCAGCTGGAGCAGATCGGCAAGCTGGTGCTGGTGGACAGAACCCGCCCGTGGATGCTGGAGAAATACTTCGACGCGGCCCATTTCCGCATTATCGACAAGCCCGTCGACCAACAAACCCTGTTCCGCGAACTGTGCGAGCAGCTCGAACGCGAGGGCTTTGTCGGGGCGGAGTTTCTGGATTCGGTCATCGAGCGTGAGGCCATCGTCAGCACCATGCTTGGCGACGGCATCGCGCTGCCGCACTCCCTCGGCCTGCTGGCGCAAAAAACGGTGGTCTACACGGTGCTGGCGCCGCAGGGCATTCAGTGGGGAGATGAAACAGCCCATGTGATTTTCCTGCTTGCGATTAGCAGGAGTGAATACGAAGAGGCGATGGCCATTTACGACATCTTCGTCACCTTCCTGCGTGAACGCGCGATGGCGCGCCTGTGCCAGTGCCAGGATTTTGCGACGTTTAAGGCTGAGGCCGTGGAGAGTTTGAGCCGGTTTTGAGAAAAAAGCGGATAGAGGCTATCCGCTATTAATTAACGCAGATGATGCACAACCTGATTACTGCTGCCTCGCCAGATAAGCATGGGATCTTTTAAATCCTGCACGAACTTGCCGTCGACCAGCACGTTAATCAGATCCACCACTTCCCTCTGAGCAGCATTCAGTTCATCCAGCTTATAGCCCGTCCAGACCCAGATATCTTTTCCCGCGCATTCGCGGCGAATGCGTTTCACCAGCTTCAGAATATCCGGCACGTTTTGCGGATGCAGCGGGTCGCCGCCGGAGAGCGAAATCCCCTGACGTTTGATGCGCGTGTCGTTCAGGTCGCTGATGATGCGGTCTTCCATTTCAGCGGTGAACGGCATGCCGGAATTTAAGCGCCAGGTGCTTTTGTTGTAGCAGCCGGGGCACTCGTGAATGCAGCCCGATACAAAGAGCGTGCAGCGGGTGCCGGGGCCGTTGACGATGTCGACGGGGTAGTACTGGTGATAGTTCATAGCGTTAGCCTGATGTGATGCCTTTAACCCTCACCCTAACCCTCTCCCCAAAGGGGAGAGGGGACGATTACACCCTCTCCCCTTTGGGGAGAGGGCTGGGGTGAGGGGGAGAACCCGGCAAAAAACTTACCCGATCTGCCCATTCCCTAAATGCTTCACGCGGCGCTTCACCTCTTCCTGCTTGCCGGCGTTAAAAGGACGCGCGTCCGGGCTGCCGAGATAGCCGCACACGCGGCGGGTGACGGAGACGCGGGCCGCATCGTGGTTACCGCATTTCGGGCAGGTGAAGCCTTTGCTGGTGCACTCAAACTCGCCGGTAAAGCCGCACTCGTAGCACTCGTCGATTGGCGTGTTGGTCCCGTAGTACGGCACGTGCTGGTAGCTGTAATCCCACACGTCTTCCAGCGCCTTCAGGTTGTGCTGAATGTTCGGGTACTCGCCGTAGCAGATGAAGCCGCCGCTGGCGATCGGCGGGTAGGCCGCTTCGAAGTCGATCTTGTCGTACGGGTTCACCTTCTTCTCAACGTCGAGGTGGAAGCTGTTGGTGTAGTACCCTTTGTCGGTCACCCCTTCCACAATCCCGAACTCGGCGGTATCCAGACGGCAGAAGCGATCGCACAGGTTTTCGCTCGGCGTACTGTACAGGCTAAAACCGTAGCCGGTTTCGTCTTTCCACTGGTCCACCGCATCGCGCAGGCGCTGCACAATGGCGATGCCTTTCTCGCGCAGGGTATCGCTGTCGTAAATGTGCCTGTCGCCAAACAGCGCGTTAATGGTTTCGTGAATACCGATATAGCCCAGCGAGATCGACGCGCGGCCGTTTTTGAAGATCTCAGCAACGTCATCGTCCGCCTTCAGGCGCACGCCGCAGGCCCCTTCCATATAAAGGATTGGCGCGACGCGGGCTTTCACCCCTTCGAGACGCGCAATGCGGGTCATCAGCGCCTTACGCGCCAGCTGTAAACGCTCGTCCAGCAGCGTCCAGAAGGCCTCTTCATTACCTTTCGCCTCCAGCGCGATGCGCGGCAGGTTAAGGCTGATTACGCCCAGGTTGTTGCGCCCGTCGTGGATCTGCTCGCCGTTCTCATCTTCGTACACGCCGAGGAAGCTGCGGCAGCCCATTGGCGTTTTGAACGAGCCGGTGACCTTCACCACCTGGTCGTAGTTCAGAATGTCCGGGTACATGCGCTTGCTCGCGCACTCCAGCGCCAGCTGTTTAATGTCGTAGTTCGGATCGCCAAACTTGTGGTTCAGCCCGTCGCGGATGGCGAAGACCAGTTTCGGGAACACCGCCGTTTTGCGGTTTTTACCCAGGCCTGAAATACGGTTGCGCAGGATGGACTGCTGAATGAGGCGCGACTCCCAACTGGTGCCGAGACCAAAGCCAAAGGTCACAAACGGCGTCTGGCCGTTGGCGGTGTGCAGCGTGTTCACTTCGTATTCCAGCGACTGGAAGGCGTCGTAGCACTCTTTCTCCGTACGGGAGCGGGCGTAACCGTCGGCGTCCGGGATCTGCCACTCTTCCGCCGTTTTACGGTGCTTGTTAAAGCTTTCGGTCACGAACGGGGCCAGCACTTCATCGATGCGGTTGATGGTGGTGCCGCCGTAAATGTGGCTCGCGACCTGGGCGATGATCTGCGCCGTGACCGCCGTCGCGGTGGAGATGGATTTTGGCGGTTCAATCTCGGCGTTACCCATTTTAAAGCCGTGGGTCAGCATGCCCTTCAGGTCGATCAGCATGCAGTTGAACATCGGGAAGAACGGCGAGTAGTCGAGATCGTGGTAGTGGATTTCACCGCGCTCGTGCGCCGATACCACGTCGCGCGGCAGCAGATGCTGGCGCGCATAGTGCTTGGCGACGATACCGGCCAGCAGGTCGCGCTGGGTCGGGATTACTTTACTGTCTTTATTCGCGTTTTCATTGAGCAGCGAGGAGTTGGTCTGCTCCACCAGGCCGCGGATCTCCTGGTTCAGGCGACCGCGCTTCTCGCGCTGGACGTCACGGTCGTGACGGTACTCAATGTAGGCGCGCGCCAGCTGCTTGTAGGGGCCAGACATCAGCTGGTTTTCTACCGCAGTCTGGATCTCGTTGATATCCACCTGGCTGCGTTCATGCATCTGGCTGCTAACGACTTCTGCGACGGTGGCGCAGTAATCTGCGTCATCGACTCCCGCTGCTTTAGCTGCACGCAGAATGGCTTCTTTGATGCGCTCTGATTTAAACGGCACTTTACAGCCATCACGTTTCATCACATGCGGTGTCATGATCACTCCATTTTAAAAACAGGTTATCCACAGAGGTGGGGAAGTATTCACCGGGCTTATTGCTCGGCAGGCCAAAGACTTCCCGCGTTCCCGGTTCGTGTTATCCACAATTCCGGCCAGCGTAAGCGCCGTCTTGTTGTTGGAATTGTAGACGATAGATACAATATGTTGGGTCGGGATGCATTTTAAGTGCTACATATAGTGATTTGCATCAAACATGTTTGCGATTTTTTTGATTCAGAACAAAGTAAAAAGACGAGAGTACAAACGGCGGGCGCTGGAGCGATTGTAAATGCGCAGAGGCAAAATCTTGCTTAATTATTCAACAAAAACAGCAGAATAAGCCGGGCGCGACGGGCGCCCGGCGGGGAAGTTAATCCTGTAACCACCACACGGCTTCAAACGGACGGAGCGAAGACGTATGGGGGGCAGGGTAGTTACTCATCACGATCCGCGCCTCGCCGCCCGGAGCGTCTGCGTGCCATTCCTGAGATGCGCCGCTCAGGTTTGCCACCACTATCAGCGTTTGTCCCTGCCACCGGCGGCGGTAGCACCACAGGGAAGGGTGTGTCGGGAGCAAATCTTCATAGTCTCCCCACGTCAGCACCGGCAGGGTTTTGCGCAGCCTGATGAGCGACTGATAGGTGTAAAACACCGAGTCCGGGTCGTCCAGCGCGGCCCGGGCGTTCACCGTCTCGTAATTATCGCAAACGCCAATCCACGGCTCGCCCCCGGTAAAGCCCGCGTTGTGCGAGGCGTCCCACTGCATCGGCGTGCGGCCGTTGTCGCGGGATTTGCACGCCAGAATCGCCAGCAATTCCTCCGCATCGCGGCCGTTTGCGCGCAGTTCGGCAAACATGTTCAGGCTTTCCACGTCGCGGTAGTCGGTGATGCGGCTAAAGTGCGGGTTGGTCATGCCCAGCTCTTCGCCCTGATAGATATAGGGCGTGCCCTGCATGCCGTGCAGCACCATGCCGAGCATTTTCGCCGCCGCCACGCGGTGTTCCCCTTCGTCGCCAAAGCGCGACACGATGCGCGGCTGATCGTGGTTACACCAGAACAGCGCGTTCCACGCCTTGTTGTGCATCCCCTGCTGCCAGTGGTTAAAGAGGGTCTTCAGCGCCACGAAGTCCGGCTTCGCCTTCGTCCATTTTTCGCCGCCGGGGTAATCCACCTTCAGGTGGTGGAAGTTGAAGGTCATCGACAGCTCGCGCCCGTCCAGAGATGCATACTGCTGGCAGTTTTCCAGCGAGGTGGAGGACATCTCGCCTACCGTCATCAGGTTACGCGGGGTAAAGACGTCGCGGCTCATCTCCTGAAGAAATTCATGGATGCGCGGCCCGTCGGTGTAGAAGCGACGACCATCGCCGAAGGGATCGTCCGGGAAGGACCAATCTTTCGAAATCAGGTTAATCACGTCGAGACGTAAACCGTCCACGCCGCGATCGGCCCAGAACTCGCACACCTTTTTCAGCTCGGCGCGCACCTCCGGGTTTTCCCAGTTGAGGTCCGCCTGCTCCGGCGCGAACAGGTGCAGGTAATACTGCTCGCTTTCGGCGTGCCAGCGCCAGGCGTTGCCGCCAAACTTGGAGCGCCAGTTATTGGGAAGCTCGTCCGGCGTGCCGTCGCGCCAGATATAGAACTGGCGGTACGGGCTCGCTTTGTTCAGCGATTCGCGGAACCAGGCGTGCTGCGTCGACGTATGGTTAAACACCATATCCAGCACGATGCGGATGCCGCGCGCGTGCGCCTGGGCGACCAGCTCGTCAAAGTCGTCCAGCGTGCCGTAGGTCGGGTCGATGGCGATGTAGTTCGCCACGTCGTAGCCGTTATCCACCTGCGGCGAGATATAAAACGGCGTCAGCCAGATGGCGTCAATGCCGAGGGTTTTCAGGTAGTCCAGGCGCTGCGTCACGCCGCGCAGATCGCCCGTGCCGCTGCCGGTGGTGTCCTGGAAGCTCTTTGGGTAAATCTGATAGATGACGCCGTTTTGCCACCAGTGAGGAAGGGTATTCATAGTACGTTCCTGCAAATGCGAAGGGGCGCAACTGCGCCCCGAAGAGTAATTATACAATCTGCAACGTGCCCTGACGGAACTTACGCTGGTAGACCACGGTAGTCAGCGCCATTGGGACGATAATCGCCACCGCCATTGCCAGCGCAAACACCTGCCAGAACGCGGGCTGAATGGAGAGGATTCCCGGCAGGCCGCCCACGCCAATCCCGTTCGCCATCACGCTGTTCAGGCCGCACAGCAAACCCGCCAGGCCAGAGCCGATCATCGCGCAGAGCATCGGGAAGCGATATTTCAGGTTGATACCGTACATCGCCGGTTCGGTAACGCCGAGGTAAGCGGAGATAGCTGCCGGAACGGAGATCTCACGCTCGTTGTGCTTACGGCTGACGATGATGATGCCGGTAACCGCGGAGGCCTGCGCAATGTTAGACAGGGCGATAATCGGCCAGACCGGCGTGCCGCCCAGGCTCTGGATCATCTGCATATCGATCGCCAGCGTCGTCTGGTGCACGCCGGTGATCACCAGCGGGGCATACAGGAAGCCAAACAGCGCGGCCCCAACCGGCGCGAAGCTGCCGGTCATCAGGTGACGCACCGCGAAGGCCACGCCGTCGCCAATCATGCGGCCAAACGGACCGATAAAGGCGTGCGCCAGAAATACCGCCAGGATCAGCGAGCAGACCGGCACTACCACCAGATAAAGGTAATCCGGCACGATGCGCTTCAGGCGCGTCTCAATAAAGCCCAGCGCCAGCCCGGCCAGCAGCGCCGGGATCACCTGCGCCTGATAGCCCACTTTGGCGATGGTAAACAGGCCGAAGTTCCATACCTCAGGCACCTGCTGACCAAGTAAGTAAGCGTTCATTAACTGCGGAGAGACCAGCGTGACGCCGAGCACGATGCCAAGAATCGGCGTTCCGCCCATCTTGCGCACCGCTGACCAGCAGATCCCGACGGGCAGGTAGAAGAAGATCGCTTCGCCAATCAGCCACAGGAAGTCATAGATGCTTTGCAGCGCCGGGTACATCTGCGCCAGGGTTTTGCCGTCGCTCATCGGCACATCGCCGATGACGTTGCGGAAGCCTAAAATTAAGCCCCCGCTGATCAGCGCCGGCAGCAGCGGGAAGAAGATCTCCGCGAAGTGGGAGATAAGCTGCTCGTGCCACTTCATATTCTGGCGCGCGGCCTTCTTCGCCTGCTCTTTGTCGGCGGAAGCGTGCCCGGTCGTCGCCAGCAGAGCCTGATAGTAATCGCCCACTTCGGTACCAATCACCACCTGGAACTGCCCGGCGTTGGTGAAGCAGCCTTTGACCATTGAAAGCTCTTCAATGGCTTTTGGGTTAGCTTTAGCCGGATCGTTCAGTACGAAGCGCAGGCGGGTAATGCAGTGGCTGACGGTGGCAATGTTTTCACGGCCGCCTACCAGGACGATCAACCGATCGATATCGGCTTGTTTGACTTTACTCATCATGAAACCTCATGACAGATGGTGAAGGGATGAATGACCTGAACGCAAGCCTACTCCCTGAGCGCGACGGCGAAAATGGGAACGTTCCCGAAATCGGGCGAAGATCACAATAATCTATTCAAGAAGGTTATGAGAGACGGGCAGGAATAACGATCTGGCGCGGCTCAGCGCGCCCGTTGATCTGCTCTATCAGCTGCGCGGCCGCCTGCTTGCCTGACTCGGCGTAGCCCGGGTCGACGCTGATAATCTCCGGGTGTAAGAACTTCATCAGCGGCGTGTTTCCCACGCTCGCTAACTGCAGTTCCCCGATGCGCTGCTCCTGCAAATATTTGCTCGCACCCAGCGCCAGTGTATCCGTGGCGCACACCAGGGCCGTGGTCTGCGGGGTCAGCACGCTGGCGACCTGCTCATATCCCTGCTTCATGCCCAGCCCGGGCAGCGCGGCCACGGCGGGCAGGTTGTGTTTTTTACAGAACGCCAGGTACGCCTCATGACGACGCTTGCCGGTCGTGACGTCGGCATGCGGCACGCCGAGATAGCTGATATAGCGATGGCCCTGCTCATACAGGCGCTGCATCAAAATCACAATCGCCCCTTCGTCATCGTAACAGACAGAAGCAAACCCGCTGGCGTCGCGCGCCAGCAGCACCAGTGAAGGCTGCCAGGGCTTGAGGACATCCTCTTTAAGGCCGGTAAAGCCGAACAGCACCACGCCATCAATGTTGCGTCGCTGAAGCATACCGAGATGCTCCTCCACCATCTGCGGCGAGAATTTACTCTCCATCATGATCGGATCATAACCCTGCTCGTAAAAGGCGGGCAGCATGGTCTGCACGGCAAGGTTTTCGGAGAGAGAATCCAGACGCGAGACAATAATGGCGACCACTTTATCGCTCTGCCCGCGCATGGCGCGCGCGGAGCGGGAAGGGGAGAAACCGTGCTGATTCATTACCGCCTCGACGCGCTCGCGCGTACGCTCGCTGACGCCGCTTTCGTTGTTCAGCACGCGTGAGACGGTCGATTTCCCCACGCCGCTTAAACGCGCGATGTCTTTAATCGTAAGGCGGTTCTGCATGCTGTATTCCCTGTAACAACGATAAAATAGTCAGTTGAGCCTAATGCTATCCTGCGAATTCGCCATGGGCAAAGTCTGGTTTACGTTTGGTTTATTTGCAGGGCGTTATAATACCGCCCGATTAAACACGAACGGTATGGTTAAATCGCTATACTGCGTGCCGACACCCTACTTTTTACTTACCGGAGGCGACATGGATCCCGATCCCACACCTCTCCTGACCAGGAGAAAACCTTCTTTCCGGTAAGCCAGCCTTGTGCTGTCTCACCGGCGTGAGGCAGCAACGTTCATACGTTCCTGCTTGAAAATTTAAGTGCCTGACAGGTACGGCTTTGCCACGCCTGCGGGAAAGACTGCGTCCGCCATTGCGGATGCGGGGGAATGACTATGCTGAAAAATATCACCCGGCAGCTGTTTGCACAGCTGAGCCGCCATCTGCCACATCGCCTGATTGCGCGCGATCCGCTGCCAAACGGCAAAAATATCGCGGGGGCGACAATTCCCGCCTCCCTGACCGAGCGCTGCCTTAACGTGGCGGCGATGGATGAAAACGAAGTCTGGCGCGCCTTTGGCGGTCACCCGGAAGGGCTGAACGCGTCCGAAGTTGAAAAAATTCGCGCCGTGCACGGCGACAACCAGATCCCGGCGCAAAAACCCTCTCCGTGGTGGGTGCACCTGTGGCTCTGCTACCGCAACCCGTTCAACCTGCTGCTGACGGTGCTGGGCATCATCTCTTACGCTACCGAAGATCTGTTCGCCGCCGGCGTAATTGCCCTGATGGTGGGTATCTCCACGCTGCTGAACTTTATACAGGAAGCGCGCTCCACCAAAGCCGCGGACGCCCTGAAGGCGATGGTCAGCAACACCGCGACGGTCTCGCGCGTGATTAACGAACTCGGCGAAAACGCTTGGGTTGAACTGCCCATTGACCAGCTGGTGCCGGGCGATCTGGTGAAGCTGGCGGCCGGGGACATGATCCCGGCGGATTTGCGCATCATCCAGGCGCGCGATCTGTTCGTGGCGCAGGCTTCGCTCACCGGGGAATCTCTGCCCGTTGAGAAGGTGGCGCGCTCCCGCGATCCGCAGCAGATGAACCCGCTCGAGTGCGACACCCTGTGCTTTATGGGCACCACGGTGGTCAGCGGCACCGCGCAGGCGATTGTCACCGCCACCGGCGGCAATACCTGGTTTGGACAGCTTGCCGGACGCGTCAGCGAGCAGGAGAGCGAGCCGAACGCGTTTCAGAAGGGCATTGGCCGCGTCAGCATGCTGCTGATCCGCTTTATGATGGTCATGACGCCGATCGTGCTGCTGATCAACGGCTACACCAAAGGCGACTGGTGGGAAGCGGCGCTGTTTGCGCTCTCCGTGGCCGTCGGCCTGACGCCGGAAATGCTGCCAATGATTGTTACCTCCACGCTGGCGCGCGGGGCGGTAAAACTCTCTAAACAGAAGGTGATCGTCAAACACCTCGACGCCATTCAGAACTTTGGCGCGATGGACATTCTCTGTACCGATAAAACCGGCACGCTGACCCAGGACAAAATCGTGCTGGAGAACCATACCGACATCGCCGGAAAGACCAGCGAGCGCGTGCTGTACAGCGCGTGGCTGAACAGCCACTACCAGACCGGGCTGAAAAACCTGCTCGACGTGGCGGTGCTGGAAGGCGTGGATGAAGAGTCGGCCCGCATGCTCTCCGGCCGCTGGCAGAAAGTCGACGAGATCCCGTTCGACTTTGAGCGCCGCCGCATGTCGGTGGTGGTAAGCGAACAGCCGGACGTGCATCAGCTGATCTGCAAAGGGGCGTTGCAGGAGATCCTGAACGTTTCAACGCAGGTGCGCCATAACGGGGAGATCGTGCCGCTGGACGAGACCATGCTGCGCCGCATCAAACGCGTCACCGATAACCTGAACCGTCAGGGGCTGCGCGTGGTGGCGGTGGCGAGCAAGTTTCTGCCCGCGCGGGAAGGTGACTATCAGCGTATCGACGAATCCGATTTAATTCTCGAAGGTTACATCGCATTCCTCGATCCGCCGAAAGAGACCACCGCCCCCGCGCTGAAGGCGCTGAAGGCGAGCGGTATCACCGTGAAAATCCTCACCGGCGACAGCGAGCTGGTGGCCGCCAAAGTGTGTCACGAGGTGGGGCTGGACGCGGGCGACGTGGTGGTGGGAAGCGATATTGAATCGCTCTCAGACGACCAGCTGGCGCAGCTTGCCCTGCGCACCACGCTGTTTGCCCGCCTGACGCCGATGCACAAAGAGCGCATCGTCACCCTGCTGCGTCGGGAAGGGCACGTGGTGGGCTTTATGGGCGACGGCATCAACGACGCGCCCGCCCTGCGTGCGGCGGATATCGGCATCTCCGTGGACGGCGCGGTGGACATCGCCCGTGAAGCGGCAGACATCATCCTGCTGGAAAAGAGCCTGATGGTGCTGGAGGAAGGCGTGATCGAAGGGCGTCGGACCTTCGCCAACATGCTCAAGTACATCAAGATGACCGCCAGCTCCAACTTCGGTAACGTCTTCAGCGTGCTGGTGGCGAGCGCGTTTCTGCCGTTCCTGCCGATGCTGCCGCTGCACCTGCTGATCCAGAACCTGATGTACGACGTGTCCCAGGTGGCGATCCCGTTTGATAACGTCGATGACGAGCAGATCCAGAAGCCGCAGCGCTGGAATCCCGCCGATCTGGGGCGCTTTATGCTGTTCTTTGGCCCGATCAGCTCGATCTTTGACATCCTGACCTTCTGCCTGATGTGGTTTGTGTTCCACGCCAACACCCCGGAACACCAGACCCTGTTCCAGTCCGGCTGGTTCGTAGTGGGGCTGCTGTCGCAGACGCTGATTGTGCATATGATCCGCACCCGCCGCATTCCGTTCATCCAGAGCCGTGCCGCCTGGCCGCTGATTATCATGACCGGGGTTGTGATGGCGCTTGGGATCGCGCTGCCGTTCTCACCGCTTGCGAGCTATCTGCAGCTCCAGGCGCTGCCGCTGAGCTACTTCCCGTGGCTGGTGGCGATCCTCGCGGGCTATATGGTGCTGACGCAGCTGGTGAAAGGATTCTATGCGCGCCGGTACGGGTGGCAGTAAAAACTTACCCTCACCCTGACCCTCTCCCTGGAAGGGAGAGGGGATGATTACACCCTCGCCCCTTTGGGGAGAGGGCCGGGGTGAGGGGACTGGCTTTTCTCCCAAATTCAACAACCTGTGATCTCCGTCGGCGCATTCGCTTGACGACAAATTGAGCGCATGTTAACAGAATGTTTTGCCTGTATTTGGCCCGTCAGATAAGGAACATTCATGTTACGGTACGCTCTCTTAACCGCCGGGCTAATGCTCGGCGCCTCCGCGTTTGCCGCCCCGGCAGGCGATCTTCCCCTGATGCCCTGGCCTGCGAAGGTCGAACGCCCGACAACCCAGGGCGCGCTGGTGCTGAGCAACAACGTTTCCGTCAGCGTCAGCGGCGACGATCTGGGTGAGGCGGTGGACCGCCTGCGCCAGCGCATCGCCCTGCAAACCGGCTGGACCCTGCAGCCGCAGGCCGACAAGCCGGAAAAGCCAACCATCCGCATCGCTATCGTCAAAAAGGTCAAGCCGCAGCCGCTGCCGGACAGCGATGAAAGCTATACGCTCACGGTGGATGCCAGTGGCGTAACTATCTCCGCCAACACCCGCTTCGGCGCGCTGCGCGCCATGGAAACGCTGCTCCAGCTCATTCAGAACGGGGCGGAAAACACCTCGCTGCCGTGGGTGACCATTGAAGATTCCCCGCGCTTCCCGTGGCGCGGGCTGCTGCTTGATTCGGCGCGCCACTTCATCCCGCTCCCGGATATCAAACGGCAGATTGACGGCATGGCGGCGGCCAAGCTTAACGTTCTGCACTGGCATCTGACCGACGATCAGGGCTGGCGCTTCAGCTCAGCGCGCTATCCAAAGCTGACCCAGCTTGCCAGCGACGGGCTGTTCTACACGCCGGAACAGATGCGCGAGGTGGTGCGTTACGCTACCGTGCGCGGCATCCGCGTGGTGCCGGAGATCGACATGCCGGGCCACGCCTCGGCCATTGCCGTGGCCTACCCTGAGCTGATGAGCGCGCCGGTACCGTACGAAATGGAGCGCCACTGGGGCGTGCTGAAGCCGGTGCTGGATCCCACCAAAGCGGCAACCTACGCCTTTGCCGACGCGATGGTCAGCGAGCTGGCGGCGATCTTCCCGGATCCGTATCTGCACATCGGCGGCGATGAGGTCGACGACAGCCAGTGGAAAGCGAATCCGGCCATTCAGCAGTTCATGCGCGATAACAGCCTGGCGGACAGCCACGCGCTGCAGGCTTACTTCAACCGCAGGCTGGAGACGATCCTCGAGAAGCATCACCGGCAGATGGTCGGCTGGGATGAGATCTACCATCCCGATCTGCCGAAAAGCATTCTGATCCAGTCCTGGCAGGGGCAGGACGCGCTGGGGCAGGTGGCGCAGAACGGCTACAGGGGCATTCTCTCAACGGGCTTCTACCTCGACCAGCCTCAGTCCACCGCCTATCACTATCGCAATGAGATTGTCCCGCAGGGGCTGAACGGCGTGGATGTGATAGCCGATACCGACAGCGTTCAGAGCTGGGCCTTCTCCATGCCGCGGCTGAAGGGCAAGCCGGTAGAGGGCAGCTTCACGCTGGTGAAAGGGGAGTCGGGGTGGCGCGGGTTTATCGATTTTGCCGGGAAGTCGCGTCGCGCGGTGCAGGATATCGAATGGCGCGATGACAACCAGGTGACGTTTACCGTCGACACCTGGATGGGCGAAACGCGCCCGGTCGTCTCCGTTGAGAACGATAAGCTGAGCGGCTATTTCCTGGTGGGCAATGCCCGCTACCCGATTAGCGGCACGCGTCTGAACGAGGTGCCAAAAGGCATCCCGCCGGTGGTGCCGGACGTGGCGAATGAGGCCAACCTGCTCGGCGGTGAAGCCGCGCTGTGGGCGGAAAACGTGATCGCACCGGTGCTGGATATCCGCCTGTGGCCGCGCGCCTTTGCGGTGGCGGAGCGGCTATGGTCGGCGAAGGACGTAAACGACGTCGACAACATGTATACCCGCCTGCAGGCGATGGACAGCTGGTCGACGGTATCGGTCGGGCTGCAACAGCATACCCAGCAGCAGGTGCAGTTCACGCGCCTGGCCAATAACGCCGATACGCTGCCGCTGCAAATCCTCGCCCAGGCGCTTGAGCCGGCCCAGTATTACACCCGCCAGCACCTCAAGTTCCAGGCCGGAAACTACCATCAGTTTGAACCGCTAAACAGGCTCGCCGATGCGCTGAACGCCGAAAGCGCCACCGTGCGTCAGATGAGCAAATGGGCGGACCGTCTGGTGAGCGACGCCGAAGACACGGAAAGCGCCGACGCCCTGCGCCACGTGTTTAACCGCTGGCAGAACAACACCAGCGACGCGCTGGCGTTAAGCGAAAACAGCTATCAGCTGAAGGCGATCAAGCCGGTGATTCAGGAGGTGGACAAGCTGGCGTCGATTGGCCTGAGGCTCACCGATCTGGTGGCGCGTCAGGGGACGCTGGACGATAAGGAGATCGCGTCGATTCAGAGCGAGCTGGATAACGCGGCGAAGATTCAGGATGAGGTAGTGATTGCGGCGGTGTATCCGCTGGAGACGCTGCTCAGAGCGACGCGGAATCAGTAGGAAAGAACCCCCTCACCCCAACCCCTCTCCCCAAAGGGGCGAGGGGCTCTATCGTTCCCCTCTCACCGTGAAGAGAAGGCTCGATCGGTTCCCTCTCCCCTTTGGGGAGAGGGTTAGGGTGAGGGGATCAGACGACTCAGTGCTTAAGAACCCACGCCTCTTTCCAGTGTGAACCTGTGCCCGGCTCAAACTGGGTCGCATACTTGCTCCACTGCACGCAGTAGCCGCTGTACGGGAATGGCTTACATTCGTAGGTCTTACCGTCTTTAGGCTGCAGCACCACGGTACCCGCTTTGTAGGACGCGATATTATCCGGGAAGATAAAGTCGTGCTGGCCGCCGGTGTCCGCCGCGGCATCGCTTTCCAGCATCAGGTTCAGTACGTCCTGCGCAAACAGGGTGCCGTCTTTATTGGTGGCGTAGTACTTCAGCATGTGGTGACCCGCTTCAACGCCGGTCAGCGTCATGGTGACGTCCTGATTCGCGTTGTTCATCTCCTGCTTCAGATACCCTTTTTCCGCGCCGTGATGGTTCATGACGTGGGCTTCGAAATCGACGTTGCCGTGGGTATTCACGTGGAAGGTCACGGTCGCGCTGCCGTTCTCGATTTTGCTGTACTGCAAGTCGGTAACGGCGATGGTTTCATTGACGTCCGCCTTCTGCTCTTCGTATGAAATCGCAACGGATTGCAGGGTGCTGCCATCTTTGACGAATACGCTGTTCGCGCCGTGAACCGGGCTAATTTCGCCCGCTTCATCCTTCACCCCGACGCGGATATCGTCGTGCGCGGTGTTAATTTTCTGCGCCAGATCGTAAGACCACTGGTTGGCATCACCCTGAGCGGCAGTGGCAATCGTCAGTTCGGTGCGCAGGGAAGTCACTTCACCGTGCGCGTCGAAGAAGCGGGCAATGACCTTATCGCCGACGTTCAGGTTATTACCCGCAATCTGGCCGCTGAGCGTTTTGCTCCACTCAGATTCGATACCTGTATTTTCATCCGGCGTTACGTTGCCTCCGTTACCGAAATCAACGTCAATGGCCTGGTAAAAACTATTAGACGTATCCGCAATTTCCCAGACGCCATAAATAACCTGATAGCCGGTACGTGACGGCACATTACATTTCATCGCCTGACGCATTGCGGGCGCCTGGCCATTTCCATTAATGGTACAGAACGGCGTTAATTCAAACTGAGCGCGGGTCAGGGGCTTATTTGGATCCCAGTTTTGTTTGGTAATGTAATAACGCCAGTTGGTGGTTTTGTGCGGCGCGGTGTGATACCAGACAAACTCATGCGGGCCCGCGGTTATAGGGTTTTTCGTCCATGCGTTCAGGCTCTGCTTATCCAGCTGGGAGTAATTGGCAATCCCCGCGCTGGCAAGCTGGCCGTCAGGCGGCATCGCCCCTGTCGGGAAACCGGAGGTTTTCTCCACGCTCTGCGGTTCGTACTGTACGGAACCGCAGTCAATATTTTGACCGAGCTTACACATATAAGCGCGGCTGGCGGGTGATTCAATATATCCATGCGCGAGTGCGGAAGAGGCGACGGTTAATGTTGCGATCGCCAACGCAATTTTTGAAATTTTCATTCTTAGTCCATTTAAAAGAAGATAACAAAGCAACTGCAGTTTATTAATGGACCGCGTATGGCGTCATTGAAAGTCGAGAGTAAAAATAGTCAAAATAATAAAGGGCAGCCTGAGCTACCCTTTATTTATTGAAATGAATTAACGACGTACGGCAATCGCTTCAATTTCAATTTTCACGTCTTTTGGCAGACGGGCGACTTCCACGCAGGAGCGCGCCGGGAAGGTGGCGTTATGTTCGGTGAAGAACGCTTCGTAGGTAGCGTTAACGGTGGCGAAATCGTTCAGATCTTTTACGAAAACGGTGGTTTTGACGATATCGCCCACCTTCAGGCCGGCGGATTCAACGATCGCCTGCACGTTTTCCAGCGACTGACGCGCCTGCGCCGCCACGTCTGCCGGCACTTCACCGGTTTTTGGATTCACCGGGATCTGGCCAGAAGTGATGATCATGCTGCCCAGATCAACGCCCTGAACGTAAGGGCCGATGGCCGCTGGTGCATTTTCCGTCGCGAGTACTTTGCTCATTTTTTCTCCAGAATTACAGCGTTAAGAATGTTCCCGGCCATTATAACAGCCGGGATTTCATTACCAACCTCAATTAGTTGGCCAGCACCACATAATGAGAAAACTCTTTTTCGCAGTATTTGCATTTGAGCGCAATGTCATCGGCGCGTTTTTTCACTGCAAAACTGGAGGAAACCGGCTCGGCGTGGCTAATGCAGTTGCTGTTCGGGCAGACCAGCACGCTCTCAATGCGTTCCGGCAGGCTCGGACGGGATTTACCCACCACGTCGTAATCGTCGATGCGGTTAACCGTCGCGTCCGGCGCGTACAGCGACAGCTGGTTAACCTGCTCGTCGGTCAGGAAGGTATTCTCGATTTTGATCAGGTCCTTACGGCCCATTTCACCGGACGGCAGGTTCAGGCCGATGGTGATGCGCTGGTCGGTTTCGGTCAGCTTGAACAGCGTCAGCAGCTTAAAGCCCACCTGCGCAGGGATGTGGTCAATCACGGTGCCGCGCTTGATGGCTTCAACCTGGAGTTTGTTATCGTGTGTCATGGTCGTTTCCCCTTACAGAGCTAATTCGCGATTCAGAACCAGTGCCAGTAACGCCTGGCGGGCGAAGATGCCGTTCCCGGCCTGCTGGAAGTACCAGGCGTGCGGCGTTTTATCCACGTCGGTGGCGATCTCATCGATGCGCGGCAGCGGGTGCAGCACCTTCATGTTGTCGCGCGCGCCGTCGAGGTCGCTGGCGCGCAGCACGAACTGCGCCTTCACGTTGGCGTATTCGGACGGATCCAGACGCTCTTTCTGCACGCGGGTCATGTAGAGAATATCCACGTTACCCACCACCTCTTCGATGCTGGCGTGCAGGCTCCACTGAATGCCTTTCTCGTCCAGCATGTCGAGAATGTACTGCGGCATCGCCAGCGCGTCCGGGGCGATGAAGAAGAAGCGGTTGCCGTTAAATTTTGCCAGCGCCTGGGTCAGGGAGTGGACGGTGCGGCCATACTTCAGGTCGCCGACCATGGCGATGTTCAGGTTCTCCAGCGTGCCCTGGGTCTCCTGAATGGTGAACAGATCCAGCAGGGTCTGGGTCGGGTGCTGGTTGGCACCGTCACCGGCGTTCAGCACCGGAATGCCGCCGGAAAATTCGGTTGCCAGGCGCGCCGCGCCCTCCTGCGGGTGGCGCATCACAATCGCGTCAACGTAGGTGCCGATCACTGAAATGGTATCCGCCAGGGTCTCGCCTTTTTTGCCCAGCGACGTGTTGCTGCTGTCCGAGAAGCCCACCACGCTCGCGCCCAGGCGGTGCATGGAGGTTTCAAAGGAGAGGCGGGTGCGGGTCGAGGCTTCGAAGAAGCAGCTCGCAATCACCTTGTGCTTCAGCAGCTCCGGTTGCGGATTGGCCTTCAGTTTTGCCGCGGTTTCCAGAACCAGTTCCAGCTCTTCGCGGCTGAGGTCGTTTATGGAAATGATGTGTTTTTGATAAAGCGGATTCATGTTTATCTCCTGACGCCGGGCAAAAAAAAGCCCCTCAAATGAGGGGCTCTGGGAATAGATTACGCAACGGGAAGAAAAACGGCAGGCCAGCGTCTGATTTCAGACGCGGTAAGACGTTATGTCGTACACGCTTGACCATGCTTCCTCCCGGCAAATTGTCGGGCATTATACGCAGCTCGCTTTTCGGATCAAGCGATTTAATGCACGCTTTACTCAAAGCAAACGGTTCTTTGTGAATATTAATGCGTTCTGAGTAAATAATTAATTTGCTTATGCACCAGCGCGGTGCGCTTCACTACCCGGGGGGCGACCCAGACAATACTGCTTCCTGCCACCACGCCTAATATTTCCGGTAACTGGTGATAATCCAGAATACGCGCCACCGCGCGGCCATATCCCGCCACGGTATGGATAAGGATAAATTCGCTATTGTGCTCCACGCTTACCACCATTTCCGAGACGGTGCGCGCCGCGTCGGGGGCAGGGCGCAGCTGTGGATTCAGCGAATAAATCTTTAGCCCTTTAGCATTGCGAATTTTTATGACGCCAAGCAGCTTGAGCAGACGTGAAACGGTGGACTGGCTGATGGTCTCAAAACCATGCTCCTGCAGGTCGCGGCGGATCTCCTCCTGAGAGAGATAGCTCTTTTCCGCGATCAGACGCTGGCAGACCGTTAGCTGTAGTTGCTCTTTGGGAGAGTACTCTTCGTAATCCATCATAGTTCCCATATCAGTTCCCGAAATAACCGGTGGCACCGCACCGATCCGCAGGCCGGATACGCGCAGCGCCATCCGGCAAATCACAACAAGGCACCCAGGCTCAACGCCACCATAATCACCACCGTTAATATCCCCAGCAGCGGCGCGACCCACTTCAGATAACGCACGTAGGGCACGCGGGCGATAGCCAGCCCGCCCATCACAACGGCAGAGGTAGGAGTGACAAGGTTAACGATGCCGGACGCCGACTGGTAAGCCGTAACCACCAGGTCGCGGTTGACGTTAGCGAAATCGGCAAGGGGCGCCATGATCGGCATCGTCAGAACGGCCAGGCCGGACGAAGAAGGCACAAGAAACGACAGCACCACCTCCAGCCAGTACATCACGTTGATGAACGCGACCGTCGACAATCCGGTCACCAGCCCCTCGGCGCTGTGCAAAATGGTGTGGGTAATCATGCCCTTATCCATGATCACTACGATACCGCGCGCGATGCCGATAATCAGCGCGACGCCCAGCAAATCTCGCGCGCCGTTGATAAAGGTTGAGGTCAGCTCCTCTTCGCTCATGCGGGCGATAAGCCCCACGATGATGGCGCTGGCGAGAAACACCGCGGAGATCTCCGCCATCCACCAGCCCAGCACCGCCACGCCGTAAATCATCACCGCGAAGGCGAGGGCAAAAATCACCAGAATCATTTTGCGCACCGGGGTAAATTCCAGCGTCTGCTCGCCCCTGTTGCCGAGGAAGTGGGCGCGGTTCTCCTCCTGCTTATCCGCCACGATCGACAGCGACGGATCCTGGCGGACCTTGCGGGCGTAACGCATTACCCACGCCACGCAGATGACCCAGCCGATGACCAGCAGCGCCACGCGCAGGGCGATCCCGTTGGTGAAGGGGATCCCGGCGGCGTTGGCGGCGATCACCGTGGCGAACGGGTTGATGGTGGAGCCGAGCGTGCCGATCCCCGCGCCGAGCAGCACGGTGGAGGCGGCGACAACCGGATCAAAACGGGCGGCCAGCATCACCGGCACCAGCAGGGTGTAGAACGGCAGCGACTCCTCGGCCATGCCGTAGATGGTGCCGCCTGCGGCAAACAGCGCCATCAGGATCGGGATCATCCACTCCTCGCGCCCGCGCAGCCGGGTGGTGACGCGCTCGATCCCGGCGTCAATCGCCCCGGTTCTGGTGACGATCCCGAGAAATCCCCCGATGATCAGGATAAACAGCGCCACGTCGATGGCCCCGGCCTGGCCGGACTCCGGATCGTACAGCCCGGCAATCGGGGCCATCAGCACCGAAACCAGACCCTGCGGGTGCGCCGCAACGTGCGCGTAGGTGCCGGCAACCGGCACCTCCTTGCCGAGCGCCTCGTTCATTGCCATATGGTACTGCCCCGCCGGAACAATCCACGTCAGCGCGGCAACCACGGCAATCAGCACAAAGAGGATGGTGTAAGCGGAGGGAAACTTGAACTTGCCCATGATGTTCTCCTGAAACCCGGCGCACCCCGCGGCGCGCCGGGCGGTGATTAGTCGCCGAGTGTCGCCACCATGACCGCCTTAATGGTGTGCATGCGGTTCTCCGCTTCGTCGAAGACGATGGAGTTCGGTGATTCGAAGACCTCTTCCGTCACCTCCAGCCCCTTCAGGCCATACGCCATCTCGATCTCGCGGCCCACTTTGGTGTGCTCGTTGTGGAACGCCGGCAGGCAGTGCATGAACTTGACGTTCGGGTTGCCGGTGGCCTTCATGACGTGCGCGTTGATTTGATACGGCTTCATCAGGCTGACGCGTTCGGCCCAGGCCTCCTTCGGCTCGCCCATGGAGACCCACACGTCGGTGTAGAGGAAATCGGCCCCCTTAACGCCTTCCTCCACGTCGTCGGTAAGGGTGATGCGCGCGCCGGTTTCTTTGGCGATGGCGCGGCACTGCTCAACCAGCCCGGCTTCCGGCCAGAAGGATTTCGGCGCCACCAGGCGGATATCCATGCCCATCTTGGCCGCGCCGACCATCAGCGAGTTGCCCATGTTGTTCCGCGCGTCGCCGAGATAGGCAAAGCTCAGCTCCGGCAGGGCTTTGCCCGGCGCGTGCTCCAGCATGGTCATCAGGTCGGCGAGTATTTGGGTGGGGTGGAACTCGTCGGTCAGGCCGTTCCACACCGGCACGCCCGCGTACTCGCCCAGCTCCTCGACGATGGCCTGCCCGTAGCCGCGGTATTCGATGCCGTCGTACATCCTGCCCAGCACGCGGGCGGTGTCTTTCATCGACTCTTTATGGCCAATCTGCGATCCGCTTGGGCCGAGGTAGGTGACCTGCGCGCCCTGGTCAAACGCGCCCACTTCAAAGGCGCAGCGGGTGCGGGTAGAGGTTTTTTCAAAGATCAGGGCGATGTTTTTCCCGACCAGGGTTTGCTTCTCGCGCCCGGCTTTTTTGGCCGCCTTCAGCTCGATGGCAAGGTCGATCAGGTACTGGATCTCTGCCGGGGTGTAGTCAAGCAGCTTGAGGAAATTGCGGTTTTTCAGGTTAATGGTCATGGGGGAATCCTTTTTAAATTGTCAGCTGTCTGGTGCCCGCACCCCTCACCCCGGCCCTCTCCCCAAAGGGGAGAGGGTGTAATCGTCCCCTCTCCCCTTTGGGGAGAGGGTTAGGGTGAGGGGTGAGGGGCGAGGTGTGAAGTTATTCAGTTACGAATCAACGTGCCTTTCTCGCCCGCGAGGATCTCCGCGCCGTCGGCCAGCGCGCCGATCCCGGCTATCCCATTGCAGGCTTCAACAAACTCGCGGCAGGCGGCGACCTTCGGCCCCATCGAGCCGGCGTCGAACTGCATGCCCCTGAGCAGTTCCGGCGTGACCTGCGCCAGCGGGCGCTGGGTTGGTTTGCCCCAGTCGAGATACACCGCGTCGGCATCGGTCAAAATCAGCAGGGCATCCGCCTCAATCTGGCGCGCCAGCAGGGCGGCGGAGAGGTCTTTGTCTATTACCGCCTCAATGCCGCGGTAGCCGTTGGTGTTTTCCACCACCGGCACGCCGCCGCCGCCGTTGCAGATCACCAGGTGGTCGCGCTGGATCAGCGCCGCGATGGCGTCGCGCTCAACGATGCGCTTCGGCTGCGGAGAGGGCACCACGCGGCGGAAGTAGCCGCCGTCGGCCTTAAACACCCAGCCTTTCTCGGCGGCCAGCGCTTTCGCCTGCGCTTCGCTGTACACCGGGCCGATGTATTTGGTCGGGTTGCTGAAGGCCGGGTCGGCGGCGTCCACCTCCACCTGGGTGAGCAGCACGCTCACCTCGCGCTGGGGCAGGTTGTTTTTCAGCGCCTGCTGGAGCATGTAGCCGATCATTCCCTGGCTTTCCGCGCCGAGAACGTCCAGCGGGTAGGGGGCGACCCTGTCGTAGGCGCTGTTCTGCAGCGCCAGCAGCCCGACCTGCGGCCCGTTGCCGTGCACCAGCACCACGCGCCACTGCTCAGTCAGCCCGGCGATGGTGCGGGCGGCCAGCTCGATGTTCTGACGCTGGATGTCGGCTTCCAGCGGTTCGCCGCGCCTGAGCAGCGCGTTGCCGCCCAGGGCCACAACCAGAGTGGGTTTTCGTTCCATGATGGCTCCTTTAAATTCCGTCTCGTTCCAGCGGGCAGCTCATGCAGCGCGCGCCGCCGCGCCCGCGTCCCAGCTCGTCGCCCGGGATGGGCAGCACGGTGATACCCGCCTTGTCATACTTCTCGTTGGTCCAGACGTTGCGCTCGTAGCCAATCACCACGCCCGGGCGGATAGTGAGCACGTTGTTGGCGTCGTTCCACTGCTCGCGCTCGGCCTCAAAGGCGTCGCCGCCGGTGGTGATCAGGCGTACCTGATTAATGCCGAGCGCCTTCTCGATGGCGTGCAGCAGGTCGGTTTCCTGGGTGCGGAGCAGGCCGCCGCGTCCGTCCGGGGTGAGCGTCCAGCACTGGGCGTCCTTGCGCACCACTTCCGGGTAGACGGAGAAGGTATCCACGTCGATGTGGGTCATGACGGTGTCGAGGTGCATGCAGGAACGGTGCTTCGGTAGCTCAACGGCAATCACGCGCTCGGCCTGGCGATGTTTAAACAGGCTGTTGGCGAGAAACTCCACGCCCTGCGGGGTGGTGCGTTCAGACATGCCAATTAATACCGCGCCGCGGCCAATCACTAATACGTCGCCGCCCTCTAAGGTTGCGTGGTCGTAATTAATATTCTCGTCGCCGAAATACTTAATAAAATCGCCGTCGGCAAACGCCGGGTGCCAGCGATATATTGCCCGCAGGTTATTCGTTTCGCGCTGGCGGGCCGGTTTGGCCATCGGGTTAATGGAGACGCCGTTATAAATCCAGCAAGAAGTGTCGCGGGTAAATAAATGGTTCGGCAGCGGCTTCATAATAAAATCATTCGCCGTGTGGGTATCCACCACCATATTTTTAATGGCTGCCGGAATTTCGCCGTAGGTTAATCCGCCGCTTAATCTGCGCGCCAGTTCCCGGTGCGGCATATCCGCCAGCCAGCCGCGGACGTCGCCGGCAAAGGTTGGCCCGAGACGGTAGTCGGAGATTTGCGTCTCCAGCAGCCAGGCCTTAGCCTCTTCAATATCAAGGGTTTGTGTCAGAAGGTCGGTCAACAGCAGGACTTCCACACCCTGCTCGCGCAGCGTGTTTGCGAAAATGTCATGCTCCTCACCCGCCCGCTCAACCGAGAGCACGTCGTCAAATAGCAGCTCCTGACAGTTTGACGGCGTTAAACGTTTAAGACTTAAATTTGGGCGGTGCAGCATAACGCTACGCAATTGACCAATTTCAGAACCGACGTAATGCTTTTCCATAATTATTCCTTTAACTGTTTTTCAGAATAAAAAGGGCATGCGCCATGTAATGTATTTAATTGCATGGCGGCTAAGCTCAATTGATTTCGTGATTTATACTAGGCAGTTAAATAATCCGTAATGTGATATTGCTCACGCGAAATCGGATATTAAGAGGTTTGTTTTCATTTGCATGATTCGCATCAGATAATGATTAATTTCATATTACGGGCAGATGAATAGCTAAGCAGGATCTGCTGGCATTATTTGAGGTTGTTATTATTTTGTAGAATTAAATACTTTGAAATGGTTGGTCATGTGTTTGATTTTAAAAGATAAAATCATGTCGAAAGAATGGCTATGCAGAAATGCCGGTTAACTATTTTTGACTTAAGAAAAATCAATAAATAAATATGGAGTTATAAAGGAAATAATCGAAGTGATAAAGTGTGATGCGGCAGCAGGTTTTGTGAATTAACCTTGTATTTCAGCCGATTATGCCGGGCACGTAAAACGCGCCGAATGAGGTTATGCATAACCGCTGCATAATTGCCGGCGTGTAATTAACATAGGATTAACACATTTACCGATAAACATGCGCTCGCGCAAAACTTGCCTAAAAAGGGCTGGTGTGAACGAGACAATCCTCGTATAAAAGATAAAAATGAAACGATGTTTTACTTTGAGGATTCAACCATGATTATTGGCAACATTCATCATCTTCAGTCCTGGCTGCCGGTCGAGCTGCGTCAGGCCATTGAGCACGTTAAGGCACACGTCACCGACGCCACGCCGATCGGCAAGCACGACATCAGCGGCAACAGCCTGTTTTATCTGGTCTCCGAAGACATGACCCAGCCGTTTGCCGAGCGCCGCGCGGAGTACCATGCGCGCTATCTGGACATTCAGATTGTGCTCAAAGGGCAGGAAGGGATGACGTTCAGTACGTTGCCACACGGCACGCCGGACACCGACTGGCTGGCGGATAAAGACATCGCGTTCCTGCCGGAAGGCGAGCAGGAGAAAACCGTGGTGCTGAGCGAAGGGGATTTCGTGGTGTTCTGGCCGGGTGAAGTACATAAGCCGCTGTGCGCGGTGGGGGCGCCTGCTAAGGTCAGGAAAGTGGTTGTTAAGATGTTGGTGGAGTAATTTCCCCTCACCCCGGCCCTCTCCCAAGGGGAGAGGGTGTAAAAGTTCCCTCTCCCTGTGGGCTGAGGGATCCCCAGTAATATGGTCATACCACCATGACCATATTACTGTACTCTTTTCCCAGCTTTTTCATCTCGTTAACTATATTCAGGCGTCTTACTTTCCCGGGCTCATGCCGGATGACTT
>NZ_JAPNMC010000013.1:0-119830 GCF_026627565.1 Enterobacter cloacae complex sp. 2022EL-00788
TTTGCCTGGCGGCTTTAGCGCGGTGGTCCCACCTGACCCCATGCCGAACTCAGAAGTGAAACGCCGTAGCGCCGATGGTAGTGTGGGGTCTCCCCATGTGAGAGTAGGGAACTGCCAGGCATCAAATAAGTGAAAAGGCCATCCGGAAGGATGGCCTTTTTGCGTTTTGGGGTTTTCCTCCTCCCCTGTGAAAGCGGGCATCAGACCGCACTCCACCTCAAAATAAACTCCGCAATGCCATCCACATCATTTAAATCCAGTACCGGTACTTCCAGAGGCAAAGCAACATCACTCGCCACTGCAATCACGTGCTCATCAAGTGTTAACTCGCTGACATCATGCCCGGCACCGCTTCTGAACAGCAGGATCTTAGGCACGGCCTCATGCTTAAACCCCTCAACCAGCACCAGATCCAGCCTGGAATGATCCATTCGACTGACCAGATAAGCGAGATCCAGCGGCGCTTCATCCGGGGTTTCTGTCATCAATGCCCAGCGCTGATTACTCGCCACCATCGTTTGCGCAGCGCCAGCCTTGCGTAGCTCATAGCTATCTTTCCCCGGCTTATCGACATCCATGTTATGGTGCGTGTGCTTAATCAATCCGGGACGAATGCCTTTGGCGCAAAGTGCTGGTATCAGTTTTTTTAGCAGCGTGGTTTTTCCGGTACCACTCCAGGCTGAGATCGCTAAAACGGGTATCATTTCTTCTCCTGCATCATCTGCAAATCTTCCGTGGTGTTCACGTTCACAAACGCAGATTTCATGTCGCTGAAATCAACGGAATGCCCACCGGCCTGGCGCATAAATACCATTACCCGCCGTTCTCCTGCGGCCAGGTAAGCTTCCAGCGCAGCCGTTAACGAGCGGTTCATCAAAGCGATAGTTGGATGATCGCGCTCACCGTCGTGTACCCATACGACGGGAGCATCACCGCGCCGCTGCACCAGACGTTCAACCAGACAAGACGGGATACAGGGCGTATCGCACGAACAAAAGAGAAACCACTCGCCCCGCGACTGCTGCATAACGGAAAGCATTCCCGCCAGCGGACCGGGGTAATCGAGCTGCTTATCCTGATAAACCGGATATCCACTGCGCTGGTAGATGTCGAGATGCCGGTTAGCGCTGATTGCCATCGACGAGACCAGATCTGTCAGCGTATCAGCAACATGCTGCCATAACGGTTTGTCGTTCAGGAGCTGAAGCCCCTTATCTTTTCCGCCCATTCGCGTTGCTCTGCCACCGGCCAGAACGACCCCGATGATTTCCTGGCGTTGATTCACGAATATCGCCTCTTTTATTGTGGGATTGACCCTGCTAACGTGTCTCTCTAAATGAAAGGAGCACTACCATGAAATGTAAACGTCTAAATGAAGTCATTGAACTCCTCCAGCCGGCATGGCAGAAAGAGCCAGAGCTGAATCTGATGCAATTTTTACAGAAACTGGCCAAAGAGTCAGGTTTTGATGGCGAACTGGCAGACCTTTCTGACGACATCCTGATCTACCACCTTAAAATGCGCGACTCAGCTAAAGATGCTGTTATTCCTGGTATTCAGAAAGACTATGAGGAAGATTTTAAAACCGCACTGCTGCGCGCCAGAGGCGTAATTAAAGAGTAAAAGCTTGTAAGCGGAGCCACCGAAATCGCCACAAGATGATATCCTGAATCATTCGTATAATTTCCGGATGATCGGATGAACGACCAGGCTTTTACTTTCCAGACTTTACACCCGGATACCATTATGGATGCGCTGTTCGAGCAGGGTATTCGGGTGGATTCCGGGTTAACCCCTTTAAACAGCTACGAAAACCGCGTCTATCAGTTTCAGGACGAAGAGCGCCAGCGCTTTGTCGTAAAGTTTTACCGCCCGCAGCGCTGGTCCGCACAACAAATTCAGGAAGAGCATCAGTTTGCCCGCGATCTCCTGAATGATGATGTTCCCGTTGCCGCACCGCTCGCATTCAATAACCAAACGCTGTTGACCCATCAGGGGTTTTACTACGCGGTATTTCCGAGCCTGGGTGGAAGACAGTTTGAGGCGGATAATATCGATCAGATGGAATGGGTCGCTCGCTATCTGGGGCGTATTCATCAGACGGGACGTAAAACACCGTTTATGGCCCGTCCGACCATTGGTGTTCAGGAATATCTCATCGAGCCGCGACATATATTCGAAACGTCGACGCTAATTCCGAAGGCGTTAAAGGATAATTTCCTCGCGGCGACCGATAAGCTTATTGATGCCGTAAAAGCCAGCTGGCGAGAGGATATTTCGACGCTGCGTCTGCACGGTGACTGCCACGCCGGGAATATTCTCTGGCGCGACGGCCCGCTATTTGTCGATCTCGACGATGCCCGTATGGGCCCAGCGGTTCAGGATCTGTGGATGTTGCTCAACGGTGATAAAGCCGAGCAGCGCATGCAGCTTGAGACCATAATTGAAGCTTATGAAGAATTTAGCCCCTTTAATTCAGACGAAATTGCCTTGATGGAGCCTTTACGTGCGATGCGTTTTGTTTATTATCTCGCGTGGCTAATCAGGCGTTGGGAAGACCCGGCGTTTCCCCGAAATTTCCCCTGGCTTACCGGGGAGGATTACTGGCGCAACCAGATATCCACATTTACCGAGCAGGTTAAGGTTTTGCAGGAACCACCTTTGCAATTAACGCCGATGTATTAATTGGACACACCCAGGAGAGAGTTAATCATGAAAAAAATTTGGCTGGCGCTGGCTGGTATGATTCTGGCATTTAGCGCATCTGCTGCGCAGTTTACCGACGGCAAGCAGTACATCACGCTGGACAAGCCTGTTGCTGGCGAGCCGCAGGTGCTGGAGTTCTTCTCGTTCTACTGCCCGCACTGCTACGAGTTTGAGCAGGTACTTCATGTTTCTGATAACGTGAAGAAAAAACTGCCGGAAGGCACCAAAATGACCAAATATCACGTTGAGTTCCTTGGCCCGCTGGGTAAAGATCTGACTCAGGCGTGGGCGGTTGCAATTGCGCTGGGTGTGGAAGATAAGATCACCGCGCCAATGTTTGAAGCCGTACAGAAAACCCAGACCGTGCAGACCGCCGCAGATATCCGCAAAGTGTTCGTGGATGCCGGTGTGAAAGGTGAAGACTACGACGCCGCCTGGAACAGTTTTGTGGTGAAATCCCTCGTGGCGCAGCAGGAAAAAGCGGCTTCAGACCTTCAGCTGCAGGGCGTTCCGGCGATGTATGTTAACGGCAAATACCAGGTGAATACGCGTGGTATGGATACGACCAGCATGGATATCTTCGTACAACAGTACGCTGATACCGTGAAGTATCTGGTTGAGAAGAAGTAACAGACATAACGAAAAACGCCGGTCACTGACCGGCGTTTTTGTATGAAGATTTGATACTCGCTATCTGCTCGTCTTTCTCTTTCCAGAGCGTATTAAGCCAAAGCTGGAAACGACGTTTGAAGTTTTTATCGTTTACGTAATCGCCATGCAGTGCCGTGTCGACCGGCACCAGATCAACACGAACAACAATACGCGTCAGCTTGCCGCTCAGCATATCGTAGAACGGCGTCCTGTCGTTCTCGGGATAGCAGAGCGTCACGTTCAGCAGCTTATCGAACTGTGCACCCAGCACGTTGAGCGCCATGGCTATACCCGCCGCCTTTGGCGGCAACAGGTTCTGATAGGGGGAGCGAGTCTGCTGGCGCTTCTCTTCGGTAAAGCGGGACCCTTCAACGAAGTTAACTATCGTCGTGGGATGCGCGCGAAACTTTTCGCAAGAGCGGCGCGTGGTTTCAACATCCTTACCACGGCGTTCCGGATGACGAAGCAAATAGCTGCGCGAATAGCGTTTCATAAACGGCATATCCAGCGCCCAGCAGGCCAACCCAATAAAAGGGACCCAGGCCAGCTGCTGCTTCAGAAAGTACTTATTCATCGGTATGCGTTTGCGAAACAGCACGCACAATACAACGATGTCGGCCCAGCTGTGATGATTGCAGATCAGCAGATACCAGTTCTTTTTGTTCAGCATGTCGAGACCCTGAACATCCCACTTAAGCCAGGGGTTAAGGTGCAGCAGGATCGCCAGCCCTTCACACCAGCAATACATCATAAAATTACAAAAAGCAGAAACCGCGCGCCATACCGCAGGAACAGGCAACAGCAGCTTAATTATTCCGGCAATAATGATCGGCACAGAACAGGCGATGGTAACCAGAATGGTTAAAATGACGCTAAGCAATAATGTTATTGCAGCGAGTATTTTCGACATAATCAGTTTTTTCAGATAGTTAGCTGTAAATGAGCAGCCGGCTATCCGGTGCTGGGTGCCGATCTTATCAGAAATTCGCTCACAGCAGGGCGCTTTCACGCGAAGAGGCGGCGGCCCGTGCCTCATGGCAGCGAATTTATCCATGCAGGAAGCGTGTTTACGTCTTATATCCACAAAGACTAAATAACCATCAGTAAGGGGTGATCTCGCACGATCGTTAATTATTTTATTGATTTTACTAGGTAAATTAAAATAAAACCTCAAACTTAAAGAACTGTTATTCACCTGTATTGAAAATATTCACAAACTTATCCACAGTTTGATTTTGCGAGCGATCTTCACGATCGCAAAATCTTTTCCGCTATCAGGCGCTAAAACCTGATGTTTTCATCCTTCTGTGGCATCCTTTATCCATAAATTAATTAAAGGCACGGACATTATGGTTCAGATCCCAGAAAACCCACTTATACTCGTCGATGGCTCTTCTTACCTTTATCGGGCGTATCATGCGTTTCCTCCTCTGACCAACAGCGCAGGAGAACCTACCGGCGCAATGTACGGCGTGCTGAATATGCTGCGCAGCCTGATTTTGCAGTATCACCCGACGCATGCGGCTGTCGTCTTTGATGCGAAGGGCAAAACCTTCCGCGACGAATTATTCGAACACTACAAATCTCACCGCCCTCCTATGCCTGACGATCTGCGTGCGCAGATTGAACCGCTGCACGCTATGGTGAAAGCAATGGGGCTGCCTTTGCTGGCTGTCTCGGGCGTTGAGGCTGACGACGTGATTGGCACCCTGGCGCGTGAAGCCGAAAAGGCAGGTCGCCCGGTGCTGATCAGTACCGGTGATAAAGACATGGCGCAGCTTGTGACGCCGGGGATCACGCTGATCAACACCATGACCAACACCATTCTGGGCCCGGAAGAAGTTGTCGCCAAATACGGCGTGCCGCCAGAGCTCATTATCGATTTCCTCGCCCTGATGGGTGACTCCTCCGATAACATTCCTGGCGTACCGGGCGTGGGCGAAAAAACGGCTCAGGCGCTGCTGCAAGGGCTGGGCGGGCTGGATACGCTATACGCCGAGCCTGAGAAAATTGCCGGGCTTACCTTCCGTGGCGCAAAAACCATGGCCGGAAAGCTCGCCGATAATAAAGAGGTGGCTTACCTCTCCTATCAGCTGGCCACCATCAAAACCGACGTAGAGCTGGAACTTACCTGCGATCGGCTTGAAGTACAGGAACCCGCCGCCGACGAACTGCTTGGCCTGTTCAGGAAGTATGAATTTAAACGCTGGATCACCGATGTGGAAGGCGGTAAATGGCTCCAGGCTAAAGGAGCGAAACCCGCGGCTAAGCCGAAGGAAACCCTCGTCGTAGATGCCGAAGAAGAGGCAGAAGAAGCGGCGACAGCGCTCTCCTTCGATAACTATGAAACCATTCTCGAAGAGTCACAGCTCGTCGCCTGGATTGAAAAGCTGAAAAAAGCACCGGTATTTGCGTTCGATACCGAAACGGACAGCCTCGATAACATTTCTGCCAATATGGTGGGCCTGTCGTTCGCGACGGAGCCGGGTATTGCAGCCTACGTTCCTGTTGCTCACGACTATCTGGATGCGCCAGAGCAGATCTCGCGCGAGCGCGCCTTAGCGCTGCTGAAGCCAATTCTGGAAGACGAGAAAGCGCTGAAAGTCGGTCAGAACCTGAAATTCGACCGCGGCATTCTGCAAAACTACGGTATCGAACTGCGTGGTATTGCCTTCGACACCATGCTGGAATCCTACATTCTGGACAGCGTGGCGGGCCGTCACGATATGGATTCCTTATCGGACCGTTGGCTGAAGCACAAAACCATTACCTTTGAAGAAATTGCCGGTAAGGGCAAAAATCAGCTGACCTTTAACCAGATTGCGCTGGAAGAAGCAGGCCGCTATGCCGCGGAAGATGCTGACGTTACGCTACAGCTGCACCTGAAGATGTGGCCAAAATTGCAGAAGCACGAAGGGCCTCTGAACGTGTTCCAGAACGTTGAGATGCCGCTGGTGCCCGTGCTGTCCCGCATTGAACGCAACGGCGTTAAAATCGATCCAACGGTGCTGCATAACCACTCTGGCGAACTGGCGCAGCGTTTGACGGAGCTTGAACAGAAAGCGCACGAGCTTGCGGGCGAGGCGTTCAACCTGTCGTCACCGAAACAGCTGCAGACCATCCTGTTTGAAAAGCAGGGTATCAAACCGCTGAAGAAAACCCCGGGCGGCGCGCCTTCAACCTCTGAAGAGGTGCTGGAAGAGCTGGCGCTGGACTACCCGCTGCCAAAAGTTATTCTGCAATACCGTGGCCTGGCGAAGCTAAAATCGACCTACACCGATAAGCTGCCGCTGATGATCAATCCGAAAACGGGCCGCGTGCATACCTCATATCATCAGGCTGTCGCGGCAACCGGGCGACTTTCGTCGACCGATCCTAACCTGCAAAACATCCCGGTGCGTAATGAAGAGGGCCGCCGTATTCGTCAGGCGTTTATCGCGCCAGAAGATTATCTGATTGTCTCCGCGGACTACTCGCAAATTGAACTGCGCATTATGGCGCACCTGTCGCGTGACAAAGGCCTGCTGACGGCATTTGCCGAAGGGAAGGATATCCACCGGGCGACGGCTGCCGAAGTGTTTGGCCTGCCGCTGGACAGCGTGACAAACGAACAGCGTCGTAGCGCAAAAGCGATTAACTTCGGCCTTATTTACGGTATGAGCGCATTTGGCCTTTCACGCCAGCTCAATATTCCGCGTAAAGAGTCGCAGAAGTATATGGATCTCTACTTTGAGCGCTATCCGGGCGTGCTGGAATATATGGAACGTACCCGCGCGCAGGCGAAAGAGAAAGGCTACGTTGAAACGCTGGATGGCCGTCGTCTTTACCTTCCGGACATCAAATCCAGCAACGCGGCGCGCCGCGCTGGCGCTGAACGCGCTGCTATCAATGCCCCGATGCAGGGTACTGCGGCAGACATCATCAAACGTGCAATGATTGCCGTTGATGCCTGGCTGGAAAAAGAGAAACCGCGCGTAAAAATGATCATGCAGGTACACGATGAGCTGGTATTTGAAGTTCATAAAGACGACCTGGAAAAGGTCTCTCAGAAGATCCATGAACTGATGGAAAGCAGCATGAAGCTGGACGTGCCGTTGCTGGTGGAAGTGGGTAGCGGCGAAAACTGGGATCAGGCTCACTAAGCGTTATCGGAATAACGCGCGTTTTATGTAAGTAAGCAACATAAGTACGCGCGTTTTGTGACGATCATTAGAATTCCCTATGTAAAGAATGAAAAAAAACTACAAAAAGTGCTTTTTCAGGCGACAAAAAAAGAGTAGAGTTAACGACGTAGGGTACAGAGGTAAGATGTTCTATCTTTCAGACCTTTTACTTCACGTAATCGGATTTGGCTGAATATTTTAGCCGCCCCAGTCAGTAATGACTGGGGCGTTTTTTATTGCGGCAAAGAAAACGTCAGGCAAAAAAAAGCGCGGTCATCGCCGCGCCCATCGTTACTCTGCTTCCGCTTCTGTCGCCGGTTCGAGATCGTTGAACCAGCTGTCGAGTTTCTGACGCAGCTTGTCCACGCCCTGCTTTTTCAGCGAGGAGAACGGCTCAACCTGCACATCACCGTTGAACGCCAGCACCGCTTCGCGAACCATGTTCACCTGCGCTTTGCGCGCGCCGCTCGCCAGCTTATCCGCTTTTGTCAGCAGCACCAGCACCGCAATATTGCTTGCCACTGCCCAGTCAATCATCTGCTGGTCGAGATCTTTTAGCGGATGGCGGATGTCCATCAGCACCACCAGCCCTTTCAGGCACATGCGTTTTTCCAGGTATTCACCCAGCGCACGCTGCCATTTGATTTTCATCTCTTCCGGCACCTGCGCGTAGCCGTAGCCCGGCAGGTCGACCAGGCGTTTGCCTTCAGCCACTTCAAACAGGTTAATCAGCTGGGTACGGCCAGGTGTTTTTGAGGTACGCGCCAGGTTTTTCTGATTGGTCAGCGTATTCAGGGCGCTGGATTTTCCCGCATTGGAGCGGCCAGCAAATGCCACTTCAATCCCCGTGTCTGAGGGCAGGTGGCGAATATCGGGCGCACTGGTGACAAAATGCGTCTGTTGGTAGTTCCAGGTAGTCACGTGGTCGTCTCCAAAAATCGTAATCTGCGGGGATTATACCTGAATGCGGGCAAAAGGCTTTTCCCATCGTCATTGACGTGTGAGCGTAAACCCTGAGAAATGTGAGACATCCGCTCCTGAGGTTATAAGACATTTAAGAGAAATCGCAGGCCTCAAAAAAGCCAAACCATTTAAATTCAAAGGGTTGATAATGAGTAATATTCTGAAAATCCGGTTTTGTACCTTTTCGTTGCTTGTGCGTTTAGTGAAACAAGGTAAAGTGTGCGCCATGGCGAGGATGCCAACAGGATTACGACTTAAGGACAAGGGTCAGGAGCGCCAGGAGGCGAAGACTCAGGATTGTCAGGATGACCGGCGCCTTGGAGGCGTTTTAACAGGAAACGGAACCGTATCACGGACGGTAGCAGCCAAAGGATAAACAGGGTTTGTTGTAGGTAAACAGGGAATGTGTAACCCGTTAAGGGTTGTGAGTCAGGAAAAAAGGCGACAGATTGCTCTGTCGCCTTTTTTCTTTGCTTGCTTTCTGCTAGATTTCGCCGCAATTCTATACTGAAGAAAACGACTTAAAGATAAAACATCATGAAAAAACCGACCTCCGCAGCGGGCGCGAAACGCCCTGCAAAAGCACGCCGCAAAACGCGCGAAGAACTGAATCAGGAAGCGCGCGATCGCAAACGCGATAAAA
The DNA here is from genome assembly GCF_026627565.1 of Enterobacter cloacae complex sp. 2022EL-00788. Classification (NCBI taxonomy): domain Bacteria; kingdom Pseudomonadati; phylum Pseudomonadota; class Gammaproteobacteria; order Enterobacterales; family Enterobacteriaceae; genus Enterobacter; species Enterobacter cloacae complex sp. 2022EL-00788. Next base: position 9,127 of record NZ_JAPNMC010000013.1, read on the forward strand.
AACATCGTGGCCATGCTGCGGGCAGCCGTGCTAACGGTGGCGGTGCCGCGGGCGCTTCTGCAAAAGGCAAACAGCAGAAAGATCCTCGTATCGGCAGTAAAACTCCCATTCCACTGGGCGTGACAGACACCCCGGTCACTAAGCAGCACAAACCAAAGAGCGAGAAACCTATGCTTTCACCGCAGGCTGAGCTGGATTTGCTGGAGAACGATGAGCGCCTGGATGCGCTGCTGGAACGTCTTGAAGAGGGTGAAACCCTGACCGCTGAAGAGCAGACATGGGTGGATGCCAAACTGGATCGCATTGACGAACTGATGCAGAAGCTCGGTCTGTCGTACGACGATGAAGAAGACGAAGAGGAAGACGAAAAGCAGGAAGATATGATGCGTCTCCTGAAAGGTGGAAACTAACATTTGCACCCGGCAGGTACGCTTGCCCTGCTTATAACCCTTCCGGTTATATGTTATCTGGTGTGGTTATTCGTTAAACTACGGCGGTTGTCGCGGCGACAGAAGTGGCTGCGCACCCGAATGATGGCCCGCAACGGAGCCAGAACGGGCCGCCGTATACGAACGCGACACCAACGGAAGGAGTGAGCATGTCTTTACCATCTATCGACTGGGATTTGGCCCTGATCCAGAAATATAACTATTCCGGGCCGCGTTATACCTCATACCCCACCGCGCTGGAGTTCTCCGGGGCTTTCGGCGAGGCGGATTTTCAGCAGGCCGTTGCGCGCTATCCGGAACGCCCGCTGTCGCTCTACGTCCATATTCCGTTCTGCCACAAGCTCTGCTACTTCTGCGGCTGCAATAAAATCGTTACCCGCCAGCAGCATAAAGCCGATCGGTACCTCGATGCGCTCGAGCAGGAAATTGTGCACCGCGCACCGCTGTTTAAAGGACGCCAGGTGAGCCAGCTTCACTGGGGCGGCGGCACGCCAACCTACCTGAATAAAGCGCAAATAAGCCGCCTGATGGCGCTGCTGCGCGGCAACTTCACGTTTAACGACGACGCCGAAATCTCGATCGAGGTTGATCCGCGTGAAATAGAGCTGGATGTACTGGATCACTTACGCAAAGAAGGTTTTAACCGCCTGAGCATGGGCGTGCAGGACTTCAACAAAGAGGTGCAGCGCCTGGTAAACCGCGAGCAGGACGAAGCGTTTATCTTCGCCTTGCTTAACCATGCGCGTGAGATAGGCTTTACCTCGACCAACATTGATCTGATTTACGGCCTGCCGAAGCAGACGCCAGAGAGCTTCGCCTTCACGCTAAAGCGCGTGGCTGAACTCAACCCGGACCGCCTGAGCGTCTTTAACTATGCGCACCTGCCGACGCTGTTCGCTGCTCAGCGCAAAATCAAAGATGCGGATCTGCCCTCCGCTCAGCAGAAGCTGGATATTCTGCAGGAAACCATCGCATCGCTGACAGAAGCGGGCTATCAGTTTATCGGCATGGATCACTTTGCCCGCCCGGATGACGAGCTGGCAATTGCCCAGCGTGAGGGCGTGCTCCACCGCAACTTCCAGGGCTATACCACCCAGGGCGACACCGATCTGCTCGGAATGGGCGTCTCCGCCATCAGCATGATCGGTGACAGCTATGCCCAGAACCAGAAAGAGCTGAAGCTTTACTACCAGCAGGTAGACGACACCGGCAATGCGCTGTGGCGCGGCATTGCGTTAACCCGCGATGACTGCATTCGCCGTGACGCGATCAAGGCGCTTATCTGCAACTTCCGTCTTGAGTTCAGCGACGTGGAGACGCAGTGGGATCTGACGTTCAGCGATTATTTTGCGGATGACCTGAAGCTTCTGGCGCCGCTGGCGAAAGACGGGCTGGTGGATGTGTCGGAGAGCGCGGTGGAGGTCACGCCGAAAGGGCGCCTTCTGATTCGTAATATCTGCATGTGCTTTGACGCGTATCTGCGCCAGAAGGCGCGTATGCAGCAGTTCTCGCGGGTGATTTAAGGCGCAAAGCCGGGTAAGCGAAGCCGCCACCCGGCTTTTCATCTGCAACGCGCTAGCTAAACAGCCCAACCAGCGCCGCGCACAATACCGCAGCAACGGCGGTTTGCGGCGTGTGGCTTTCAGCTGCTCCGCTCGACAGTAAAGACACTAGTGATTCCAGCATGATGGTCCCCCCAAATTTCCGGGCACGATCATACAAAACTCATCGGAACAGTAAAGCGCAAAATAACGACAGTTTGCGCTCAATTAATCATCTTTACACAGCGGTAACGATCACTCCATGCCCAGCTCTTTCAGCTTGCGCGTCAGGGTGTTTCGGCCCCATCCCAGCAGGCGAGCCGCTTCCTGCTTGTGTCCCTGCGTATGGCGAAGCGCGGTGGTCAGCAGCGTGCGCTCCATTTCAGGCTGAGCCTCAGAAAGCAGGTTTTGATGACCGGAACGCAGCGCGCGATCCGCCCACTGCGCCAGCAGCGTCGCCCAGCTGTCCGGCAGCGCGTGTCCGGTACTGCTTTCCGGCACGGTGGCTTCAAACAGCTCTGCCGGTAAATCCTGAATCAATACTTCCTGTCCGGCGGCCATCACCGTCAGCCAGCGGCAGGTATTTTCCAGCTGACGCACGTTGCCCGGCCACGCCAGACGGGTGAGGGCAGCATCGGTTTCCGGGTGAAGCTGCTTGGCTTCTACGCCCAGCTCGCGGGCTGCCACCTGCAGGAAGTGGCGCGCCAGGCGCGGAATATCTTCCCGGCGCTCGCGCAGCGGCGGCAGATGAACGCGGATCACGTTCAGGCGATGGAAAAGATCCTCACGGAATTTCCCCTCCTGCACCCGCAGCTCCAGGTTCTGGTGCGTCGCGGCGATAATACGCACGTCCACCTTCACCGGCGCATAGCCGCCCACGCGATAAAACTGGCCATCCGCCAGCACGCGCAGCAGACGGGTCTGGACATCCAGCGGCATATCGCCGATTTCATCGAGGAAAAGCGTGCCGCCGTCCGCCTGTTCAAAGCGCCCCTGACGAATGGTATTCGCCCCGGTAAACGCCCCTTTTTCGTGGCCGAACAGCTCAGATTCAATCAAATCCTTCGGGATCGCCGCCATGTTCAGGGCGATAAAAGGCGCTTTCGCCCGCGGGCTGTGGCGATGCAGGGCGTGAGCCACCAGCTCTTTACCGGTCCCGGATTCGCCATTAATCAATACGCTGATGGATGAACGCGACAGGCGGCCGATGATGCGAAACACGTCCTGCATGGCCGGCGCTTCACCGATGATGTCCGTCGTTGGCCCAAAGTCGGGAGCGTTGCGGGGCTGCTGTTGCTCCTGATAGTGGCTGATAGCGCGCTCAACCAGCGCAACGGCTTCGTCAATATCAAACGGTTTTGGCAGGTAATCAAACGCGCCCTGCTGGTACGCGCTAACGGCGGCATCCAGGTCGGAGTGGGCGGTCATTATGATGACCGGAAGCATCGGGTGGCGCTGTTTGATCTGCTTTAAGAGCGCCAGCCCGTCCATCCCCGGCATGCGAATATCCGAGAGCAGCACGTCCGGCGTTTTGGTGGTGAGCGCGTCGAGCACCTCGCTGCCGCTCTCAAACGTCGTGCAGCTTAATCCCGCTCCTGTGAGCGCGCGTTCAAGCACCCAACGGATGGAGCTATCGTCATCGACTACCCAGACTATCCCTCGTTGCATAAACGTCACCTTTATTTTTTAATCGGCAGGAAAACCGAGAACTCGGTATGTCCCGGCCAACTGGTAAATTCAATTTTGCCGGAGTGTTGGTCAATCAGGTTACGGGCAATGGATAAGCCCAGCCCGGTACCGCCTTCGCGACCGCTGACCATCGGATAAAAGAGCGTATCCTGCAGCTGCGGCGGAATACCCGGCCCGTTATCTTCCACGTCAATACGTGCCGCCAGGCGATAGCGAACGCCGTGCAGCGTCAGCTGGAACGCGGTGCGGGTACGCAGAATGATTTCGCCACCCTCCGGGCCCAGCGCCTGCAACGCGTTACGCACGATGTTTAGCAGCACCTGCTCAATCTGGTCCGGATCGTGCGCCAGCTCGGGGAGGCTTGGGTCGTAATCACGCACCAGCGTGACGTTGTCCGGCAGCTCCATCGAGACGAGTTTCACCACCCGCTCAGCGACCTTGTGAATGCTTTCCGATACGTGCATCCCCGGCTGCTGCGGCCCGAGCAGCCGGTCGACCAGATTACGCAGACGGTCCGCCTGCTCAATAATGACGTTGGTATACTCCGCCAGCGCGGGGTCGGGCAGCGCTTTGGTCAGAAGTTGCGCCGCACCGCGTAAGCCGCCCAGCGGGTTTTTGATCTCATGGGCCAGCCCGCGCACCAGGTCGCGCGCCGCAATCTGCTGCGCATGCTGAAGCTGCTCCTGGCTGAGACGACGCTGGTTATCCATCGGCGCCATTTCCAGCAGGATCAGGCCGTCCGGCAGACGCTGTGCCGTGAGGGACAAAATATGCGAGCGTCCGTCGATCACCAGCGTCACTTCGTTATCGGTAAACCCCTGGCCCGCCTGCAAACTCTCGCGCATCAGGCCGATATTCAGCGAGAAATAGCTCAGCAGTTCCGGCAGCGGCGTGCCAAACAGCTTTCGTGAGCTTTGGGCGAGCAGCTGCTGCGCCGCCGGGTTGGCGTAATGCACTGCCAGCTCGTCGTCGACCAGCAGGATGCTGTTAATCAAAGAATTGAGGATCTGCCCAGCATCGGGCAGCGTGCCAGTTGCCATTCAGCAGTCTCCTAGAGTTGTTGCACTATTTTAGTGCAGTATAGCGTTTTAGAGGTAAAAAGCGCGTGAGATCAGGTTGTTGGTGGAGAAAAAAGCCCATCCGAAGATGGGCTAAAGTTTCCACGGCAACTACCCCCGACGCGAAAACGCCGGGTAAAACAAATCAGTTAAACGCTGTAGTACAGCTCGAACTCAACCGGGTGCGGCGTCATGCGAACGCGGTCGTTTTCTTCGGTACGCAGCGCGATGTAAGCGTCGATAGCTTCATCGGTGAACACGCCGCCAGCGGTCAGGAACTCGCGGTCTGCGTCCAGCGCCTGGAGGGCTTCTTCCAGAGAGCCGGCAACCTGTGGGATCTCTTTCGCTTCTTCTGGCGGCAGGTCGTACAGGTTTTTATCCATCGCTTCGCCCGGGTGGATCTTGTTCTTGATACCGTCCAGGCCTGCCATCAGCAGCGCTGCGAAGCACAGGTATGGGTTAGCCGCCGGGTCCGGGAAGCGCACTTCAATACGACGCGCTTTCGGAGATGCCACCACCGGGATACGGATAGAAGCAGAACGGTTACGGGCAGAGTACGCCAGCATTACTGGTGCTTCGTAGCCAGGGACCAGACGCTTGTAGGAGTTAGTGGTTGGGTTCGCCAGGGCGTTGATCGCTTTAGCGTGTTTGATAACACCACCGATGTAGTGCAGCGCCTGCTCGGACAGACCCGCGTACTTGTCGCCAGAGAACAGGTTAGTACCGTTCTTGGACAGGGACATGTGGCAGTGCATGCCGGAACCGTTGTCGCCAAACATTGGTTTTGGCATGAAGGTCGCGGTTTTACCGAAACGGTGCGCAACGTTGTGCACAACGTATTTGTAGATCTGAATCTCGTCCGCTTTTTTGGTCATGGTGTTGAAGCGGGTGGCGATTTCGTTCTGGCCAGCCGTTGCCACTTCATGGTGGTGCGCTTCAACAACCAGGCCCATCTCTTCCATGATCAGACACATGGTAGAACGGATGTCCTGTGAAGAATCGACCGGAGGAACCGGGAAGTAACCGCCTTTCACGCCTGGACGGTGACCTTTGTTACCACCTTCGTATTTGGTGGAAGAGTTCCATGCGCCTTCGATGTCGTCGATAGCCACGTGGGAACCGGAGATGGTCGCGCCGAAACGGATGTCGTCGAACAGGAAGAACTCTGGCTCTGGCCCGAACAGAACGGTGTCCGCGATGCCGGTAGAACGCAGGTACTCTTCAGCACGTTTTGCGATGGAGCGTGGATCGCGGTCGTAGCCCTGCAGCGTGCCTGGTTCCAGGATATCGCAGCGGATGATCAGCGTAGGCTCTTCGAAGAACGGGTCAATGAGCGCGGTGGTAGCGTCTGGCATCAGAACCATGTCGGATTCGTTAATGCCTTTCCAGCCACCAATGGAGGAGCCGTCAAACATTTTGCCTTCTTCAAAGAATTCGGCGTTCACCTGATGAGCAGGGATAGTGACGTGCTGTTCTTTACCTTTGGTATCGGTGAAGCGCAGATCAACAAACTTCACTTCATGTTCGTTCAGCATCGTCAAAACGTGTTCAGCGGACATACTTAACTCTCCAGATTGGTCATTGTCGTCGTGGTAACGAGGTCTTCAAATCGGCTGGGCTGCCATATTTTTACTGTATTTCTGTAAAGCGAAATCTGTGCCAACTTTTAAAACACCCCAAAAAGGCGTTATCATGCGCACCATAGTGCAGAAGGGCTGCACCACATTGGATTCTTTGCACCATTATAGTGCTTCGATGTGAACATTGAGCACCATATTGGTGCAATTTACGTTAAAGTGCCCTTTTACCGCTCCGTGAAAGCGATCACAAAGCATCTCTGCAATACTTGTTTGCGGGGGATGTTTGTGATCCTGTTTTGTAGTGCGATTAATCCGTGTACAATAACGCGCTATTTCTAAATGCCTGAGGCAAAGTTGTGATCGAAAAATTGCGTAATATCGCCATCATCGCGCACGTCGACCATGGTAAAACTACCCTGGTTGATAAGCTGCTGCAGCAGTCCGGTACGTTTGATGCTCGTGCCGAAACTCAAGAGCGTGTGATGGACTCCAACGATTTGGAGAAAGAGCGTGGGATTACCATCCTCGCCAAAAACACCGCTATCAAATGGAATGACTACCGTATCAACATCGTTGATACCCCAGGGCACGCCGACTTCGGTGGTGAAGTTGAGCGCGTGATGTCCATGGTGGATTCCGTGCTGCTGGTGGTTGACGCATTTGACGGCCCGATGCCGCAAACGCGCTTCGTGACCAAAAAAGCATTTGCCCACGGCCTGAAACCTATCGTTGTTATCAACAAGGTAGACCGTCCAGGCGCGCGTCCTGACTGGGTTGTTGACCAGGTATTCGACCTGTTCGTTAACCTCGACGCGACCGACGAACAGCTGGACTTCCCTATCGTTTACGCGTCTGCGCTGAACGGTATTGCCGGTCTGGATCACGAAGACATGGCTGAAGACATGACTCCGCTGTACCAGACGATTGTTGACCGTGTTCCTGCGCCAAACGTTGACCTGGAAGGCACGCTGCAAATGCAGATCTCCCAGCTCGACTACAACAACTACGTTGGCGTTATCGGCATCGGCCGTATCAAGCGCGGTAAAGTGAAGCCTAACCAGCAGGTCACTATCATCGATAGCGAAGGCAAAACCCGTAACGGTAAAGTCGGTAAAGTACTGACTCACCTGGGACTTGAGCGTATCGAGAGCGACATCGCTGAAGCTGGCGACATCATCGCCATCACCGGTCTGGGTGAACTGAACATCTCCGACACCATCTGCGATCCGCAGAACGTTGAAGCGCTGCCAGCCCTGTCCGTTGATGAACCAACCGTATCCATGTTCTTCAACGTCAACACCTCTCCGTTCTGTGGTAAAGAAGGTAAGTTTGTTACCTCTCGTCAGATCCTTGACCGCCTGAACAAAGAGCTGGTGCACAACGTTGCGCTGCGCGTTGAAGAAACGGAAGACGCTGATGCCTTCCGCGTTTCCGGTCGTGGCGAACTGCACCTGTCAGTTCTGATCGAAAACATGCGTCGTGAAGGTTTCGAGATGGCGGTTTCCCGTCCGAAAGTTATCTTCCGCGAAATCGATGGCCGTAAACAAGAGCCATTCGAGAACGTGACGCTGGACGTTGAAGAGCAGCACCAGGGTTCTGTAATGCAGGCGCTGGGCGAGCGTAAAGGCGACCTGAAAAACATGAATCCAGATGGCAAAGGCCGCGTACGTCTCGACTACGTGATCCCAAGCCGTGGCCTGATCGGCTTCCGTTCTGAGTTCATGACCATGACGTCCGGTACCGGTCTGCTGTACTCCACCTTCAGCCACTACGACGACGTTCGTCCGGGCGAAGTGGGCCAGCGTAACAATGGCGTACTGATCTCCAACGGTCAGGGTAAAGCGGTTGCGTTTGCGCTGTTCGGTCTGCAGGATCGCGGTAAGCTGTTCCTGGGTCACGGTGCTGAAGTTTACGAAGGCCAGATCATCGGTATTCACAGCCGTTCTAACGACCTGACGGTAAACTGCCTGACCGGTAAGAAACTGACCAACATGCGTGCGTCCGGTACTGACGAAGCAACGGTTCTGGTTCCACCGATCAAGATGACCCTGGAGCAGGCTCTGGAATTCATCGATGACGACGAGCTGGTAGAAGTGACGCCTCAGTCAATTCGTATCCGTAAACGTCACCTGACCGAGAACGATCGTAAACGTGCTATGCGCGGTGCGAAAGAAGAGTAATTCGGTTATGCCGTAGGCCGGGGAAGCGCGTGCGCCACCCGGCAGGTTAAAAAGCCGCTGAGAGATCAGCGGCTTTTTTTATTAAAACGAATAGCGTAACCCCAGGCGAATCCGGTACTGCTCCCGGTTGTAATCATTCCATCTGTCCAGCCACTGAAGCTCGAGGTACGGCAGCCAGTTTCTGTCGATCCTGTAGCTGAACTTGTTGGTGATTTCCCAGTGATGGTCTTTGCCATTTTTGCTGTGGTAATCATTTACCCGCTGGAAAAAGTGCGGCTCAAAGGTGTAGAAAAACGCCTCCGTCACTTTGAAATTCCAGTAGTTAGCAAATTCGTGCGTGTCGTTCTTGTCCATCTGCCCGTTATAGTCCGGCGTGTCGTAGTTGTTATGGTTAAAGCGATAGCGGAACGTCAGGTTGAACCCGTCCGTAAATTTGTAGTTGGTATCTAAATAGACCGCACCGCCGGACCCTGCGCTGCTGTCGTTAATCAATCCGCCGGGCTGGAAGGTAAGTTTGTCGGTTGGTTTAAAGAGCGGATACCACCCCTCTATTTCGTTATAGCTGTGCTTCAGCTCATCCCATTTCCCCACGTTATAGGCGTTGGTGAACATCAGCCCCGCGCCCATATCGAAGTTATAGCCGGCGCGCAGGATAACTTCGTGCAGCTCAGAGGCCGTATTGTATGCTTCGCGGGTTTCGACATAAGCCCCGGCAAATACCGGGCAGGACACAGACGACACGATCAGTACAGTGATGATTCTTTTCATAATTTGTCCATGTATCAGGTACAGAAAGGCCTCCCTCCTGATTAACAGGAAGGAAATACTGGCCGGTTTTATTGTTATAAAGTGACTGCTGACGCTTTATTGTTGTTGGTTATCTCAGGGGGATGTGCTGATTCTTTTTTCCGTTTTCCAATCTCCTCAATAATAAAGGCGAAGCGCGCTTCGTTGAGTTTATAAAACAGCCCCATGGTCACGGCGGCAACTATCGCCAGGCCGCACGGCCAGAGGAAAATCAGCTGACGCAGGCCCAGCAGCGTGCCTGCGCTCTGTACCGCATGGGGAACGTAGCCAATCTGGGTCAGCATGATGCCGGGCAGAAAACCGGCGAGGGCCGCGGAGATTTTGCGCGAGAAGGTATAGCCGGTATAAACCGACCCCTCGGCGCGAATGCCGGTTTTCCACTCGCCGTAATCGACGGTATCCGGCACCAGCGCCCAGTTCAGGCTGTTAACAAACGCGGTGCCGAAAAAGGCCATGCAGGAAAACAGCACGAACAGCAGGGAGCTGGACCCCCAGAAGAAGTTCAGCACGTCGCCTACCGCCCATAGCGCCAGCCCGCCCAGATAGACCGGCTTCTTGCCAAAGCGCTTTACCGCGCCGGGTACCAGAAACACGCCAATCAGAATGCAGCCCATGCTGAAAAAGCCCATCCACGACAGCAGATGCAGATCGTTCAGCACGTATTGGGTGTAATAGACCTGGATCGCCAGCTTGATGTTAAACGCGGCGAGGGTGCACAGGTTGGCGATACACAGCACCAGCAGCGGCGGATTGCGGAAAATCGCGCAGAACGACTTCAGAATACCCGGCTTATGGTGATCGGGCGCGATCTCCACGTAGCGCTCTTTTACCCCGCTGTAGCACCACCACATGCAGAACAGGCCGCCGGTGACAAACACCAGCGCGGCCACCAGATAGCCGAGGGAGGGCTGGCTGACAAACAGCGCCTGGATGGGCATAAAGCCGACGGTGCAAAGCAGCAGCCCCACCGTTGCGCCGCCCTGACGCCACGCCGCAAGCTGCGCGCGCTCGTTCGGGTTTTTGGTGATGGCAGGGACCATTGCACCGTAGGCGCAGTTCATCAGGCTGTAGCAGAGGCCAAACATCATGAAGAGCACGGTGGCGAGGGCCGTTTTCACCGTCAGGCTAAAGTCGTTGGCCATAAACTGCGCCGCGGCGACCAGCGCCACCGGGACGGAGGCGTACAGAATAAACGGCCGGAATTTTCCCCGCGCGCCGATATTACGCCGGGAGTCCAGCAGCACGCCGGTCAGCATGTCGGTGAACGCGGTAAAAAACTTCGCCACCAGGAAAATAATGCCGCCATAGAACGCGGGCATGCTCAGCTCGTCCGTGTAAAACTTCAGCAGATACAACGTGCCAATACAGAGCATCAGATTCGAGCCAAAATCGCCCATCCCGTAGGCGCACTTCTCTCGCAGGCTCAGTTTCAAGGTTAACGGATCAGTATTGTGTGTCATGGTCGATCCTCAGAGCGCCGCGCAGGGGCGCCCTATCACGTCATTTATGCCGTACGTTTGCGCAGTTCGATCTCTTCCACGATGCGCACATACATCTTCTCGTTGAGGTTGTAGAAGCAGCCCATCGCCACAATGGTGATGACCGCCAGCAGGCTCGGATAGATAAAAATCAGCTGCCGCAGCCCCTCAACCGTTCCGGCGGACTGCACCACGTTGGGCACATAGCCGATCTGCGTGAGCATGATCCCCGGGAAGAAACCCGCCAGCGCCTGCGAGACCTTACGGAAGAAGGTAAAGCCGGTATAGACCGTCCCCTCGGAGCGCACGCCGGTGCGCCACTCGCCGTATTCCACGGTATCGGACACCAGCGCCCAGTTCAGGCTGTTCACGAACGCGGAGCCGAAGAACGCCAGGCAGGAGAACGCCACAAAGCTCACCGAGCCGCCGCCGAAGAAGTAGTTAAGCAGATCGCCCGCCACCCAAATCATCAGCCCGCTGATGTAGACCTTTTTCTTGCCGAAGCGCCGCACCGCGCCGGGCATCATAAAGACGCCGATAAAAATACAGCCCATGCTGAAGAAGCCCATGTACGACAGCAGGATCGGGTCGTTCAGCACGTACTGCGTGTAGTAAACCTGGATGGCGAGCTTGACGTTAAACGCGCCCAGCGTGCACAGGTTGGCGATGCACAGGATAAACAGCGGACGGTTACCGGCGATGGCGCGAAACGACTGCAGCAGGCCCGGTTTTTGCGCCGGATTAGCAGGCTGCGTCTCGACGTAACGCTCGGTCACGCCCTTGTAGCACCACCACATAAAAAACAGTCCGAACAGCGAGAACAGCGTGGCGGCAAAGATATAGCCAAGCTGGTCGTTGCCCTCGATAAGGTTCATTACCGGGACAAAGCCCACTGTACAGAGCAGCAGGCCCAGCGTGGCGCCGCCCTGACGCCAGGCGGCCAGCGAGGCGCGCTCGTCCGGGTTTTTGGTAATGGCGGGCACCATCGCGCCGTAAGAGCAGTTCATCATGCTGAAGAACAGGCCGTACAGCATGAACAGCACCGTTGCCATCACCGTTTTGCCGGTTATCTCAAACGGCGTGCCGACGAAGTTGGCAATCGCCAGCAAGGTCACCGGGAAGGCGGCATACAGCACGAACGGGCGGAATTTCCCTTTCGGGCCGATCCTGCGCCGGGAGTCGAGCATGATCCCGGTACCCATATCGGTGAAGGCGGTAAAGAATTTGGCAATCAGGAAGATGATCCCGCCGTAGGTGCCCGGCAGGCCCAGCACGTCGGTGTAAAATTTCAGCAGATACAGCGTGCCGATATCCAGCAGGATGTTAGAGCCGAGATCGCCCATCCCGTAGGCGAGTTTTTCTTTAAACGGCAGGCGCAGGGTTGCCGGATCGGAAGTATGTTGACTCATTATTGTTCTCCGTCTGCCCGCAGGCTTTCCTGCGGGCGAGCCTTATCAGATATGACGTAAGGTGCTAAACAGATCTGCCCATTCGCTTTGCTGGCGATAGAAGACCGGCGGCTTGCCGAGCGGGGCATCAACGGTCACGTCACCGCCCCGGCAGATTTCCCCGGTCCACGCATTCACCCAGCTGTCCTGCGGCAGATAGAGCGTCCAGTCGCGGCGTCCCTCTTCATGAACCGGCGCCACCAGCAGGTCGCGGCCAAACAGATACTGGTATTTCAGCGTGTAGGCGCGCGCGTCGTCCTCGTAGTGCAGGAACAGCGGACGCATCACCGGCAGGCCGCTTTTCGCATTCTGCGCGACGGCGGCTTTGATATACGGCTTCAGGGTGGTGAATACGGTGGTCATGCGCGCGAAGTGCGCGATGGTTTCAGCGTCGCCGTCGAACTGCCAGTTATCGCCGGGGCGGTTGCCCTCGTGGGTACGCATCATCGGCGTAAAGGCGCTGAAGTCGCACCAGCGCAGCAGCAGCTCTTTGCTGCGCTTCATCTCGAACAGGGTGGTATAGCCGCCGATGTCGCTGTGGTGCAGCCCGTGCCCGGTCATCGCCAGCGACAGCGCAGCAGGTACGACGGACGCCAGACCGTCGTCCAGGCTCCAGTCGACGTTCTGATCTCCCGCCCACATCATTACCGAGTGCTTCTGGCTGCCGGTGTAGCCCGCGCGCATGAAGAACAAAATCTCCCCAAGCTTGCCGGTCTCTTCCAGCGCCTCGTAGTTACATTTCGCCCACAGTGCGGGCCAGGCGTTGTGCATGATCTCCGCGCTGACGCCGTTGTGCAGGAAGGTATCGGTCGGCAGATATTCCCCGAAATCGGCCATCCAGCCGCCGCAGCCCAGTTCAATCAGGTTCTTTTTGATGACCTCTTTGTACCAGCCGTAGGCTTCCGGGTTGGTCAGGTCGATAACGCCCGCGTAGAACTCGCCGAACTCGACGTGGTAGTCCTTGCCGTCGGCATTTTTAGTCAGATAGCCGCGTTTGGCCGCCTCTTCGCAAAGGTCTCTGTCGCTGGCGACGTACGGGTTGATATAGGAAAGGAACTGCACGCCTTCCTGCTTCCACTGCGCAATACGCTCGTCGAGCTGCGGATACAGCTCGCTGTTCCACTTCCAGTTCCACATCACGCGTTTACCGAAGGAGGTCATGCGAATGCCCGACCAGTCCTGCGCCCAGATGCCGTTCACCTTTACGCCGCCCTCGCGCATGGCGTCTAGCTTCTGCTGACACACCCCGGTGCCGCCCTGAATACCCAGCGTTACGCCGTCGTAAACCCAGTCCGGCAGCTCTGGCTGTCGCCCCAGCAGGCCGGTAAGTTTTTCCAGCAGATCGACGTAGGTTTCCGCACATTCGAAGCGCAGCGTGGCGTTATCCTCCCAGAACGCCAGCTCGTGAAAGTCCGGCGCGCTGAAGTCGAAGTTCATGTAGCAGCTGTTGTCCACGTGGCAGTAGTACTTCCGGGTGCTCACGAAGGTAGGCTGCGGGAAGAAGGTCCAGTAGTAATCGCCGCCCGCGTTCTCTTTGCAGTCGGCCTGCCAGGTCACGTAGGTCTGCTTATTGCGGCCTACGCCCTGCTCGCTGGTCCACAGGGGGAACGGCTTGCCGCGCAGATCGAAGTACGAGAACTGCTCGCCGCAGCCGTAGATATGCTCCTCCGGCTGCGCCGCCAGCCGCAGCCAGATGCGGTTATGGCAGGTGGCATCATTTTTAAGCTTCAGCTCCAGACGGCCTTCTGCATCCACACCCACCAGCAGCGTGGCGCTCACCGCGTCGCCGCGGGTAAAGCGGATCGCCCAGCCCGCGCTTTGCCGCGTAACGGTCGCGTCCGTCAGGGCAATCCTTTCGTTGAGCTTGTCTTTAATGCTGAAGTTGCCGCGAAACATCTCGATATCGGCCTCGCCCGCGCCGATCCACAGGCAAGGCTCGTCCGTGGAGTGGGACAAAATCAGTCGGTTCTCCCAGCTGAGGGTGAAACCATTTTCATTATTTTTCAGGTCAATATTGTGTAGGGTACGCATAAAAACTCCGTCTTTATTATTTGGCCTGGCTATCCAGTAATCCGGCGGCTACGGCAGGCGCTAAGCCCGGCGCCAGCGGAAGGCGGGGGATCACCAGGCAGTGCAGCAGATGATAAATATCCTGCTTGCCGTCCCAGACTTTGGTGGTCACTTCGTTATTGGTGTCCAGCTCCTGCCACCAGGATCCGTTCTCGTAATCCATCAGGTATTTGATGCAGTAATCCCACCATTTCTGATACCAGGCTTCGTACTGCGCCTCGCCGGTCACGGTGTAGAGGGCGTAGGCCGTACCCATCGCTTCGACGATCGGCCAGCGCACGCGTTCGCGCACGATAGGCTTGCCGTCCCAGCCTACGGAGTAGACGAACCCATCGGCCCCGTCGGGCGCCCAGGCGTCGCGGATGGTGGCGTGGAACAGCCCTTTCGCATCTTCCAGCAGCCACGCCGGCGGGGTTTCAAAGCGGGCCTCCAGCGCGGCGCGCAGGTGCAGCATCAGGCGGCCCCACTCGATCCAGTGTCCCGGCGTGCCGCCGTAGGCGCGGAAGCGGTGGGCGGGGTTATCGATGTTGTAGTCGCGAATCGGGTTCCAGTCGGTGTCGAAGTGCTCGTTAACGCGATACTCACCTTTGCGCGCCACGTCGTGAATAATCACCGAGGCGATGCGCAGGGCGCGGTCGAGCCATTTACGATCGTGGGTTACGTCATACACGATGAGGAAGGCTTCCACGGCGTGCATGTTGGCGTTACCGCCGCGGTAATCTTCCGTTTTGCTAAAGGCTTCATCCCAGGACTCGAGGCACATCTGCTCCCGTTCGCTCCAGAAGTAGCGCTCAATCACCTCGATAGCGTCGTCCAGCAGCCTGCGCGCCTGCGGATGGCCGGTGGTAACGGCGCTTGCCGCACCGAGCAGCACGAAGAAGTGCTGATAGCCCTGCTTGGAGGCATCCACCACGCCTTCATCGTTAACGCAGGCGTACCAGCCACCGTGCTGTTTGTCGCGCAGCGGGCCGTTGAGGGCATTGATGCCGTGCTCAACCAGGACGTACGCGCCGGGACGTCCCATGTTCGCCGCCACCGCGTAAACGTGCAGCATACGGGCGGTGATCCACAGATGCGTGCCCATATCGCTGCGAACCTGTCCGTTATTGCCCAGCCAGCCAAAGCCGGTCGGTACGGCGGCGTTTTTGCCGAAATCAAGAATGCGGTCGGTCTCTTGTTCGAGCCAGCGGTTGTGGCTCAGGGTGTTAAACCATTTCATGTTCGGGTCCTTTCTTAACGGCGAGCCATCATTTCGTCGACGATCTCACCCAAACGCTGCAGTTTTGGTACGGAAATATCGCGGAGCATCAGCCCGGTGTCCGGCAGGCCAATCACCGATGACCAGACGGCGCGTCCGGCTAAAAAGCCCGATGCCCCCGCCTGCATCGCCACGCTCACGGCGCGCGGGAATAGCTTATCGTCCACGCCGGAGGAGAGGATCACCCACGGCATGGCGATGTTCTCGTTCAGCCTCTGCGAGGCCGCCAGCAGCTCCTGCTGCGTGCCTTTGCCAAACAGCGGCATCTCCACTTTGTAGAGGTCGGCACCGCTGTTGCCCAGCTCTTTGGCCGCGTCGATAATCGCCTGTTCGCGGTTAAACGCGGCACCGCGGCGCGGCGGACGCACAACCGGCTCGATAATGCTCAGCAGCCCGCTGTCGTGGCACAGCGTGTTGAACGCCTTCACCATCTCAAGCCGCTGCTGCGGATCTTCATCGCTGCGCCACAGCACCAGCAGCTTCAGCGCCTTGCCGCCGTCGCGTTTCACGGCCTGAGCGTCGATGCTCTTGTCTATCACCACGCTGTCGACGGGAATACCGTTCCCCGGAATAAACTCGTCGGCCGCCACAATCATCGCGCAGCTTTTTGCCACGGCCTGCTGCTCCACAATCTGGCGATAGCAGAACTGCCGATCGACGAGGATCGCAGAGGCGTACGGGGACAGAATTTTCGCGGCATTGACCTTAAAATCCGTCAGGTGCTGATCGGTTACCGGCACCGGCGCGCCTGCCGCAGCAAACATCAGGCGCATCGCTTCGCGCTGATCCACGGCCAGCATCGCAAAACCGCCGGAAGGTCGGGTGATATCTTTCAGGGTGTACATCGTCATTCCTCAGTCCTTTCGTATCAGTGTGTTTTTTTCAGCCCGGCAGATGCGCGAACCTGTTCAAGAATGGCCGTCCAGTCTTCGCGCCCGCGCCCGGCGGCGCGGGCCTGGCTGTAAACTTCGCGGGAGGCCGCGCCCAGCGGCATCGGCACGTGGAGCTGGTTGGCCACGTCCAGGGCGATCCCCAGATCTTTATGTGCAAGGTCGATCATGAAGGCGGGGGAAAGATCCCCTTTCAGCACCTTATTCGGCCATGAGGTGGTGAAGTGGCCTTTGCCCGCCGGCGTGCCGCTCATCACCTTCAGCGCCACCTCAAAGGAGAGGCCGAGGGCTTCACACAGCACGGCCGCCTCGGCGGAGAGGGCGTTGAGGGCGATACTCATGTAGTTATTGATGAGCTTCACGCGGATGCCCATGCCCGGGCCACCGGCGTTAATCAGCTCGTTGCCCATCGCCATCAATACGGGAGTGGCGCGCTCAACCTGCTGCGCCGTGCCGCCTGCCAGCAGGAGCAGCGTGCCGGCGATGGCATGGTCAGACGTGCGTCCGACGGGCACGTCCATCAGGCTGAAGCCGCGGTCAGCCATGTCGCGGATCAGCGCGTCGGTTTGCAGGGGATGAATGGTCGACATATCAATCACCAGCGCGTCGCGGGATAACCCTTCGCACACGCCGTGCTCGCCGAACAGTACGCTGCGCACCAGGTCGCCGTTGGGCAGCATGGTGATGACGAACTCGGCATCCGTTACGGCCTGTGCGGGCGTTGCCGCCGCCTTCGCGCCGCTCTCCACCAGGACCTGAACCGCCTGCGGGTTCACATCAAAGACCTGAAGCCGGTGACCTTGCTTCAACAGATTCTTCGCCATTGGCGCGCCCATCTGCCCTAAACCGATAAATGCGATTGCTGACATGCCTCTCTCCTGTCATATCGTGTCAATTTCTGCGCGTTTGTGTTGTCTGTTTTTGATCGTATTTGTAATTTATAGTCAAAAAATTGACAGGGGTCACTTTTTAAACATTTGCTGAAATTAAAATGAAGGCATCAGAAATCGCAGAAGGAATCACCATGACTCGCATTGCTTGTGTCGGCATTACCGTGCTGGATCGCATCTGGTATCTCGATGATTTACCAAAAGAAGGTGGGAAATATGTCGCAAAAGACTATACGGAAGTGGGCGGTGGCCCGGCGGCAACGGCTGCGGTGGCAGCGGCGAAGCTGGGCGCGGAAGTGGATTTTATTGGCCGGGTGGGCGACGACGATACCGGCCGACGGCTGCTTGCGGAGCTGGGCTCCCTGGGGGTGAATACCCGCTACACGCGCGTGTTTAAGGGGGCCCGTTCGTCACAGTCGGCGGTGCTGGTGGACGCGAGCGGGGAGCGCGTCATTGCAAACTACCCCAGCCCGGATCTCCCTGCTGCGGCAGACTGGCTGCATGAAATCGACTTCTCTCAGTGGGATATTGTGTTAGCGGACGTGCGCTGGCATGACGGGGCAAAACAGGCGTTTACCCTTGCCCGCCAGCGGGGCGTGCCGACCCTGCTTGATGCGGATGTTACCCCGCAGGACATCGCAGAGCTGGTTGCCCTGAGCGACCACGCGGCCTTCTCCGCGCCGGGACTGCGGCGCTTAACGCAGCGGGATGAGGCTGAAGAGGCGCTGAAAAAAGCACAAACGCTCACAAATGGTCACGTATACGTCACCCAGGGGCGAGACGGCTGCTTCTGGCTGGAGAACGGCGCGTTATGCCATCAGCCGGGCTTTGAGGTGAACGTCATCGATACCACCGGCGCGGGCGACGTTTTCCACGGCGCGCTGGCGTTCAGCCTGGCCCAGCACTCCACCGCCGCAGACGCCGTGCGTTTTGCCAGCGCTGTCGCCGCGCTGAAATGTACCAGGCCCGGCGGGCGCGCGGGTATACCCGACTGTGATCAAACCCGCTCTTTTTTGTCACTTTTTGTATAAAATGCGGGGCGTGATGGTTTTCAGAGGACAGCCCATGAGCCTTACCGAACTGACCGGCAACCCGCGCCACGATCGTCTGCTGACGCTGATTGCCGAACGCGGCTATATGAACATTGATGAACTGGCCCAGCTGCTGGATGTGTCGACGCAAACGGTGCGCCGGGATATCCGCAAGCTCAGCGAGCAGGGGCTGATCACGCGGCATCATGGCGGCGCGGGCAGGGCATCCAGCGTGGTAAACACGGCATTTGAGCAGCGCGAAGTCTCGCTTACCGAAGAGAAACGGGCGATTGCCGAAGCGATTGCGGACTATATTCCCGATGGCTCAACCATTTTTATCACTATCGGGACGACCGTGGAGCACGTTGCCCGGGCGCTGCTTAACCATAATCATCTGCGCATCATCACCAACAGCCTGCGGGTGGCGCACATTCTTTATAAGAATCCGCGTTTTGAGGTGATGGTGCCCGGCGGTACGCTGCGCCCGCACAACGGCGGCATTATCGGCCCGGCGGCGACGGCCTTCGTGTCCGGCTTCCGGGCGGATTATCTCGTGACCAGCGTGGGGGCGATTGAACACGACGGCGCCATGATGGAGTTTGACGTCAATGAAGCCAGCGTGGTGAAGGCCATGATCGCCCACTCCCGCCATATTTTACTGGCAGCCGATCATACGAAATACCACGCCTCCGCGGCGGTTGAAATCGGCAACGTGGCTCAGGCAACGGCGCTTTTCACCGATGAGCTGCCCGGCACGGCGCTGCACAGCCATCTTAAATCCAGCAAGGTTGAGGTTGTCGAGGTGCATTCAGGAGAAGAGCAGCAGGCTGGCTGATCGTCATATGGCCCGATATTCCGTTTCGGGCCATTCCTCTCTTTAAGCTGAATCTGGCGCATAGCTAAAGTTTCTCTTTCCCGCTACAGTTAGTTTTCCACGGCGAAAGGAGATAAACATGCTTTATATCTTTGACTTAGGAAATGTAATCGTCGATATCGATTTTAACCGGGTGCTGGGCGCATGGAGCGATTTTAGCCGTGTTCCGCTGGCGACGTTAAAGCAGAATTTCGCGATGGGCGAGACTTTCCACCTGCACGAGCGCGGAGAAATCAGCGACGAAGCGTTCGCTGAACGTTTCTGTCAGGAAATGGGGCTCTCGTTGAGCTACGAGCAGTTTTCCCACGGCTGGCAGGCGGTATTTGTCGCGATCCGCCCGGAGGTGATCGACATCATGCACAAGCTTCGCGCGCAGGGGCATCGCGTCGTTGTGCTGTCGAATACTAACCGCCTGCATACCACCTTCTGGCCGGATGAATACCCGGAAATCCACGCGGCGGCAGATAAAGTGTATCTCTCCCAGGAGATGGGGATGCGTAAACCGGAGGCGCGGATCTATCAGGCGGTGTTGCAGGAGGAAGGATTCACGGCGGCGGATGCGGTCTTTTTCGACGACAACGTCGATAATATAGAGGGAGCTAACCAGACAGGTATCACCTCAATTCTGGTGACCGGAAAAGAGACGATACCGAACTACTTTGCGAAGCAGTTATGCTAAAAACCGTTCATCAAAAAGCCAACCACCACACGCGCCCGCTGAGGGCGTGGCTGAAGCTCCTCTGGCACCGCATCGATGAGGACAACATGACCACGCTGGCGGGCAATCTCGCCTACGTGTCGTTGCTCTCGCTGGTGCCGCTGGTGGCGGTGGTTTTTGCGCTTTTTTCCGCGTTTCCGATGTTTGCCGATGTGAGCATGCAGCTTCGCCACTTCGTTTTCGCGAACTTTATTCCTGCCACCGGCGACGTTATCCAGAACTACATAGAACAGTTTGTGGCTAACTCCAGCAAGATGACGGCGGTGGGGGCGTGCGGGCTTATCGTCACCGCGCTGCTGCTGATGTACTCCATCGACAGCGCGCTCAACGCCATCTGGCGGAGTAAAAAAGTCCGGCCGAAGGTGTATTCCTTTGCCGTCTACTGGATGATTTTAACCCTCGGCCCGTTGCTGGCGGGGGCAAGCCTGGCCATCAGCTCCTATCTTCTTTCGCTGCGCTGGGCGAGTGATTTAAACAGCGTGATTGATAACGTGCTGCGCATCTTCCCGCTGATCCTGTCGTGGCTCTCGTTCTGGCTGCTTTACAGCGTAGTGCCGACTATCCGCGTACCCAACCGGGACGCGGTTATCGGCGCGCTGGTGGCGGCGTTGCTCTTTGAGCTGGGCAAGAAAGGATTCGCGCTTTATATCACCATGTTCCCCTCCTATCAGCTGATTTACGGCGTGCTGGCGGTGATCCCCATTTTGTTTGTCTGGGTCTACTGGACGTGGTGTATCGTCTTGCTTGGTGCGGAAATAACTGTCACTCTCGGGGTCTACCGGGAACTCAAAAAAGCAGCAGAAGCTGAAAAACAACAAGAAGCAGACCAACCATGATTGCATTAATTCAGCGCGTAACCCGTGCCAGCGTCACCGTGGCGGATGAGGTGACGGGTGAAATCGGCCCAGGACTTTTGGTGCTCCTGGGTGTCGAAAAGGATGACGACGAGCAAAAAGCCAACCGCCTGTGCGAGCGCGTGCTGGGCTACCGCATTTTCAGCGATGCGGAGGGCAAGATGAACCTGAACGTCCAGCAGGCTGGCGGCAGCGTGCTGGTGGTCTCCCAGTTTACGCTGGCCGCCGATACCGAACGCGGCATGCGCCCGAGTTTCTCAAAAGGCGCGGCCCCGGATCGCGCAGAAGCCCTTTACGAATATTTTGTTGAGCGCTGTCGCCAACAGGAAATGCCTACACAAACCGGACGATTCGCTGCGGATATGCAGGTATCGCTGGTAAACGATGGCCCCGTCACGTTCTGGCTCCAGGTATGAGCCAACTGGCGGCCTGGCCGCGGGTAACAAGAGAGAGTACAGCTATGTATCACCTTCGAGTACCGCAAACGGAAGAAGAATTAGACGCTTATTACCATTTCCGCTGGGAAATGCTGCGCAAGCCATTACATCAACCGAAAGGATCTGAACGCGACGCCTGGGATGCAATGGCGCATCACCAGATGGTGGTTGATGAAGAGGGTAACCTCGTCGCCGTGGGGCGTCTGTATATCAACGCCGACAACGAAGCCTCTATTCGCTTTATGGCCGTTCACCCCTCCGTTCAGGACAAAGGCCTCGGCACGCTGATGGCGATGACGCTGGAATCCGTCGCCCGTCAGGAAGGGGTGAAGCGCGTGACCTGTAGCGCCCGCGAAGATGCCGTCGAGTTCTTTGCTAAGCTCGGTTTTGTGAATCAGGGGGAAATCGCCGCCCCGCAAACCACGCCGATCCGTCACTTCTTAATGATCAAACCCATCGCCACGCTCGATGACATTCTCCATCGCGCCGACTGGTGCGGGCAGCTCCAGCAGGCCTGGTATCAACATATCCCGCTCAGTGAAAAAATGGGCGTGCGCATTCAGCAATATACCGGGCAAAAGTTCATCACCACCATGCCGGAAACCGGCAACCAGAATCCGCACCATACCCTGTTTGCCGGCAGCCTGTTTTCGCTGGCCACGCTCACCGGCTGGGGGCTGATCTGGCTCATGCTGCGCGAGCGTCATCTGGGCGGCACTATTATTCTCGCCGATGCCCATATCCGCTACAGCGCGCCGATCAGCGGCAAGCCGAGCGCGGTGGCTGACCTGGGCGCGCTGGGTGGCGATCTCGACCGTCTGGCGCGCGGACGTAAAGCACGCGTGCAGATGCAGGTCGAGCTGTTCGGGGATGAAACCCTGGGCGCGGTGTTTGAAGGCACCTATATCGTGCTTCCCGCTAAGCCGTATGGCGCGTATGAAGAGGGCGGGAACGAGGAGGAGTAATCTCCTCTTTGCTAGCGTCTGGCTTGATTAAATCGCCAGGCGATATCCCGTAAAACATCTCGCGCTGACTGGCTAACCCCGCCAAGCTGAATGAAGCCATGAATAACACCCAGCCATCGCTGAGCGGTACACTTAACTCCCTGCTTCGTGAGGCGCTGAAAAAGCGCCTCACCTTCATCGCATAGCGGATCATACTCAGCGGTAATAATATGAACCTGCGGCAGACCGCTAAAGTCTTCCCGCCACAGGGGGCTGATTTCAGGATGCTGACGATCGGCACCAGCCAGATACATTTCATAGCCGCTCAGAAGGGTATCGCGCGTAATCACATAATCCATGCCGTTGAGGGTATAGCTTTCAAAGCTGGCCGTGGCGTCGAGCATGGGGTAGATAAGAATGAGCTGCGCCGGCTCCCAGAGACCTTTGGCCTTGAGCCGAAGCGCGGTTACCAGCGCAAGATGGCCTCCCGCACTGTCACCACAAAGCGTAATCCGGTTATTATCCACGCCTAATATCTCTGCGTTTTGCCAGACTAGATCCGCCGCTCTCTCTGCATCGTCATGCGCAGCGGGGAACGTATGTTCGGGTGCGAGTCTGTACTGAACCGCAATGACCCGGCAGTTACCGTAAAACGCCAGCTGGCGAAGCTGATTATCATGGGTTTCAAACCCACCGCTAACAAAACAACCGCCATGATAGTAGAGGGCAGAAGGTAACGTTTCAGGAGCATTGAGAGGCGAAAAGATCCTAAAGGTCATCTCCTCAAGAACAAACGTTTCAACCTGAACGCGCGTTTCTGTCTTCCCGGCCAGCGCCGTACTGGCTACATACCCGGCTCTCCGGTCATCAATACTCTGCTTTCGCGATGAAGGCCGCCCTGCTGCAATAAATCCCTGTACAAGCTTATCAATACCCTTTTCCAGAGCCATGGTTATGTCCTTTAGCTGTATGCATACACAGTCTTATAACCTGTATTAATTCGGAAGAAAACAATCAACGTGGGTGAAAATTGAGATCTGGAAAAAGGCTCGCAAAAACTTGCTTCATTCATTGAATTCAATGGATAAGTTACCGAAATCTCAATAACGTATTTCTCACAGGGGTACGTCATTGACGTACATTGGAGATGTGTTACTCTAAGCCAATGGCGTATATTTTATGCTATTCATTGAAACGGATATCTTCACAGAAGACGTCAAAACGTTACTGGATGACGACGAATACCATAAGCTTCAGGTTTTTCTGGCAACGCAACCTGATTATGGCGATCTGATCCAGAATACGGGAGGCCTGCGAAAGATTCGCTGGCTTTCAGGGGGCCGGGGAAAGCGTGGTGGAGTAAGGATTATTTATTTTCACCGTACGTGCGAGTTTGAAATCAGGCTGCTGCTTATCTACCGCAAAGGGATCAAAGATGACCTGTCCGCGGGGGAGAAAGCCATTCTGAAAAAGATGATTGAGAGGTGGTAAATGGATAAGGCGCTATTTGAGCGATTAACCCATAGCATTGCGCAAATGAACGAGATTGCCGGAGGCCAACGTGCGCCGTCGCGCACCTTTCAAATCGATGCGATGAAAATCAAAGAAATTCGCCAGGCGTCCGGGTTGTCGCAGAGTAAATTCGCGAACTTAATCTCGGTCAGCGTTGATACGTTGCGTAACTGGGAGCAAGGCAGACGCTCGCCAACAGGCCCGGCTAAAGCACTGTTGCGCGCCATAGCTAACGACCCTCAACATGTCATCCCTGCGCTATCGCAGTAATTAGCCCGGCTGCACAGAGGCTCACCGGGCTTTGGTGGAGATTACTCCCCTTCACCCGGGAACAGGAACGGGTTGATAGAGCTACGGGCAAAGCCCTCCTGCTCCATTTTGGCGTCCAGAATCAACGAGGCGAGATCGTCGGCCACCGCTTCGACTTTCGGGTCTTTTTCCTGATACAGAATCTTCAGGTAGGTCCCGCAGTCGCCGCAGCTTTCGGCCTTCACCGCCGCGTCTTCATTTTCCAGCGACCAGTAGTTCAGATCGCGAGTCTGCTCGCAGTTGCTGCACTTCACGCGCACCACGTGCCACTCGGTTTCACACAGGTTGCAGTGCAGATAGCGCAGCCCCTGAGTGGTGCCGATCTGTACCATGCTGGAAACAGGCATTGAGCCACACACCGGACAGAACTGGCGCGCTTCGCCGTATTCGGCGCGGGCTTTACCCGGGATCAGGCTCGCCATCTGCGCCCAGTAGAGCGACAGCGCGGCCCAGATGAACGGCGCTTTATCGCTGCTCACCAGCGAGAAGTCGGACGCGAACAGCGCGCTCGCCATCTCTTCCAGCTCCTGATCGGAGGCTTTTTCCAGGTTCTCAATGACCGCCAGCGCCGTGCCGCTCATCTCGGGCTTCAGCTCGGCAATCAGCGAATGCAGCAGCTTATGCCAGTGCTTGTCGCGCGGGAGGACGTGAATGTCCAGCGGCGGCTTGCCCTGCTCGTTGGCTTCTTTGATGCGTGCGGTGAGGTCCATTTGCAGCGGGTGGTCGTACAGCACCACTTCCTGCGCATGGGCTACCAGCGCGGCAAAACGCAGAAAATCGCCCAGCGGGTTGTTCTCTGCCAGCTCGCGCAGGCGCTCTGCGCGGCGGTTGTAGAGGTTCTTGAGTCTGGGGAATAACAACGGCGGAATATACTCCGCCGTACGTTTCTCGCTCGACCCCAGCTCATCTTGCGGGATTATGCGAATACTCATTCAGATGACTTTTCCTGTTTCTGGCGGACCTCACGGTACCAGCGCGGGTGATGTTTCTTCGCCCACGTTTTGGTTACCCATCCTTCCACCATCGCGGTAATGGTGCCTTTCACCCAAAGGGCGGCGTAAATATGCACCATGATAACCACAATTAACGCTACTGCGGCAAATGAATGCAGCATCAGCGCAAATCGGATCACCGGGATTGAGAAAGCAGGCGCAAAATACGGACGCCAGATGATCACGCCGCTCACCAGCAACAGGACCAGGAAGATAATCGCCGCCCAGAATACGCATTTCTGGCCGAAGTTATAACGCCCGGTATCACCTACTTCCTCGTTGACGACGATCTTACGAATATTCTTCGCCCAAAAGATATCATCCCGATTGATTAGGTTATGGTGCCAGTAGCGGAAAAACATGATGATAAACGAGGCAAACATCACCACACCTACGAACGGGTGAAGGATGCGCGCCAGCTGCGGCGTACCCAATATCTGCATCAGCCAGTTGAAGGACGGGAAGAAGAACCCCAGTCCGCTTATCGCCGCCAGCATGAAGCAGAAGGCGGTAACCCAGTGGTTGATACGTTCCGGCGCGGTGTAGCGCACGATGGTGTCACGTTTTCTCATTTGCGCACCTCGTCTTTCTCTTCATGCAGGTTGTCGTCTTCCTCTTCCGCGCGGTTCGGACCGACGCCGACGTAGTGGAAGATGCTCGCTGCGAAGGTGGCAGCAAAACCGACCGCTGCCAGCGGTTTCCAGATGCCTTTCCAGAACTTCACGGTGGCGCTGATTTCCGGGTTCTCCGGCAGGCCGTGATACAGATTCGGCTTGTCGGCGTGGTGCAGCACGTACATCACGTGCGTGCCGCCAACCCCGGCCGGATCGTACAGGCCCGCATTATCGTAACCACGGGTTTTCAGCTCGCCCACGCGCTCGGCCGCCAGCGTCTTCATATCCTCTTTGGAGCCAAAGTGGATAGCGCCCGTCGGGCAGGTCTTCACGCACGCTGGCTCCTGGCCGACGTTTACGCGGTCAACGCACAGCGTACATTTGTAGACGCGGTTGTCTTCCGGGTTCATGCGCGGCACGTCGAACGGACAGCCCGCGATGCAGTAGCCGCAGCCAATGCACTGCTCGGACTGGAAGTCGACGATACCGTTGGCATACTGAATGATAGCCCCTTCTGACGGACACGCCTTCAGGCAGCCCGGATCCGCACAGTGCATACAGCCGTCTTTGCGGATAAGCCATTCCAGTTTGTCGTTCTGCTCCACTTCCGAGAAGCGCATTACCGTCCAGGACTTGGCGGTCAGGTCCGCCGGGTTGTCGTACACCCCGACGTTGTGACCCACTTCGTCACGGATGTCGTTCCACTCCGAACAGGCCACCTGACAGGCTTTACAGCCGATACAGGTGGTTACGTCGATAAGCTTCGCCACTTCCTGCTGATGGTCCCGCGCCTGAGGCGCGGGCGTGAAACCGTTAGTCGCGGAACGACGGATAATATCCTGAGATTGATAAGCCATAAGTCGTCTCCGTTACACCTTTTCCACGTTCACGAGGAAGGCCTTAAACTCCGGCGTCTGCGTGTTCGCATCGCCGACGAACGGCGTCAGGGTATTCGCAATGAACCCTTTCTTCGCCACGCCCTCATAGCCCCAGTGGATCGGAATACCGATGGTATCCACCTGCTGACCGTGAACGTTCAGCGTGCGAATACGCTTGGTCACCACCGCCTTGGCCTTAATGTAGCCACGGTTGGAGGAGACCTTCACGGTATCGCCATGGGCAATGCCGAGCTTGTTCGCCAGCTTCTCGCCGATCTCCACAAACTGTTCCGGCTGCGCGATGGCGTTAAGCAGCGCGTGCTTGGTCCAGTAGTGGAAGTGCTCGGTCAGACGGTAGGTAGTACCCACGTACGGGAACTTGTCCTTTTTACCCAGCGCTTCAAAGTCGCCCTTGAAGATACGGGCTGCCGGGTTAGAGACCACGTTCGGGTGCAGCGGGTTAGTGCCCAGCGGCGTTTCAAACGGCTCGTAGTGTTCCGGGAACGGCCCTTCCGCCATCTTGTCGATAGCAAAAAGACGGCCCATCCCTTCAGGCTGCATGATAAACGGCCCGACATCGCTGCCCGGTGCGGCAGTGCTGTAGTCCGGAATATCCACGCCGCCCCATTTCGCGCCGTCCCACTTCAGCAGCTGACGCTTCGGATCCCACGGGTTGCCCTGCGGGTCAGCGGAGGCGCGGTTATAGAGGATGCGGCGGTTCAGCGGCCATGCCCATGCCCAGCCGAGCGTATTGCCCAGACCCGACGGGTCGGCGTTGTCGCGGTTGGCCATCTGGTTGCCTTTCGGCGTCCAGCTACCGGCAAAAATCCAGCAGCCGCTTGAGGTGGTACCGTCATCGCGCAGGTGCGCGAAGGTGCTAAGCTGATCGCCTTTCTTCGCCAGAACCGCACCGGTAGCCGGGTCGATAACGTCCGCCAGCGCCTTACCGTTACTCTCCATCGCCACTTCTTCCGGCGCTGGGTTTTCTGGCGTCGAGTAGTTCCAGGTCATGTTCAGAACCGGTTCAGGGTTCGCGCCGCCTTCAGCCGCGTACATCTTACGCAGGCGTAAGAAGATACCGGCCAGGATCTCGCCGTCGTTCATGGCGATGCCCGGGGCGTCCGCGCCTTTCCAGTGCCACTGCAGCCAGCGGCCGGAGTTGACGATAGAACCGTTCTCTTCCGCGAAGCAGGTCGATGGCAGACGGAACACTTCGGTCTGAATTTTCGACGGATCGACGTCGTTCGATTCACCGTGGTTCTGCCAGAAGGTCGAGGTTTCGGTATTGAGCGGGTCAATGGTCACCAGGAACTTCAGCTTCGACAGAGACTCGACAACCTTGTTCTTGTTCGGGAACGACGCCACAGGGTTGAAGCCCTGGCAGATGTAGCCGTTGACCTGGCCCTGGTGCATCATCTCGAAGTACTGGAGTACGTCGTAACCTTTGTCCCACTTCGGCAGCCAGTCAAAGCCCCAGCTGTTTTCCGCCGTCGCCTTGTCGCCGTAGAAGGCTTTCATTAGCGAGACGAAGAACTTCGGATAGTTGCCCCAGTAGTTCACCTGGCCCTCGAGCAGCGGTTTTGGCGTGCTGGCCGTCAGGTAGGTTTGCAGGTCGGTCTGTTTCTCGCTTGGCAGGTTCATGTATCCCGTCAGGCTTTGTGACAGCAGGCCGAGGTCGGTCAGACCCTGAATGTTGGAGTGGCCGCGCAGGGCGTTCACGCCGCCGCCTGCCATCCCCATGTTGCCGAGCAGCAGCTGAACCATCGCCATGGTGCGGATGTTCTGCGCGCCGATGGAGTGCTGCGTCCAGCCGAGCGCGTACAGGAACGACGCGGTTTTATCCTTCGCACTGGTTTCCGCAATCAGCTCGCAGACCTTCAGGAAATCCGCCTTCGGCGTTCCGCAGATGTTTTCCACAACGTCCGGCGTATAGCGGGAAACGTGCTCTTTCAGCAGGTTCCACACGCAGCGCGGGTGTAGCAGGGTGGTGTCGCGCTTCGCAAAGCCGTTTTCGTCCAGCTCGTAGTTCCAGCTGGTTTTGTCGTATCTGCGTTTTTCGGCGTCATAACCGCTGAACAGGCCATCTTCGAAGTGGTAATCCTCGCGCACGATCAGGCTGGCGTTGGTATAGGCTTCGGTGTATTCGCGGTTATATTTTTCGTTGGTCATCAGGTACAGCAATACGCCTGACAGGAAAGTGATGTCAGTACCTGAACGAATAGGGGTGTAGAAATCCGCCACTGACGCCGTACGCGTAAAGCGGGGATCGATCACAATCAGTTTCGCACCGTTGTGGATTTTGGCTTCCATCGCCCAGCGGAACCCGACAGGGTGCGCTTCAGCGGCGTTACCGCCCATCACCACGATAAGGTTGGCGTTCTTGATGTCGACCCAGTGGTTGGTCATCGCACCGCGACCAAATGTTGGAGCAAGACTTGCTACCGTTGGTCCGTGTCAGACACGCGCCTGGTTGTCGACCGCGAGCATGCCGAGTGCGCGCGTGAATTTCTGGGTTAAATAGCCGGTTTCGTTACTGGACGCTGAAGCACACAGCATCCCGGTGGAGAGCCAGCGGTTAACCGTGACGCCGTCGGCGTTTTTCTCAATAAAGTTGGCATCGCGGTCTTCTTTAATGTGTTTTGCGATGCGGTCAAACGCCTCTTCCCAGCTAATTTGCTGCCACTTGTCGGAGCCAGGCGCGCGGTATTCCGGGAATTTGAGGCGGCTTTCGGAGTGGATAAAGTCCACCAGACCGGCCCCTTTCGGGCACAGCGCGCCGCGGTTGACCGGGTGATCCGGGTCGCCTTCGATATGGAAGATAGATGCTTTGGCGTTTTTCGCACCGTCGCCGAGGCTATACATCAACAGCCCACAGCCGACGGAGCAGTACGTACAGGTGTTACGGGTTTCGCGGGTACGCAGCAGTTTGTACTGCCGCGTTTCCGCCAGCGCTACGCCGGGCGCAAAGCCCAGTGCCGCCGCCGTGGTGCCTGCCATACCGCCAGCGCAGATCTTAAAGAACTGCCTTCTGCTGACCTGCATGGGTCACTCCTTGTTCGACATTGCTTATATATGTAGTTTTTACTTCGCGGTTGAGAATGGACCGCAAAGGAGAAAAATTTGCGTTAATCCCTCATGTCTCCGAGGGATATGCCCAGAATACCACAATGTCGGTACGCCTGTTCCAACAGCGTTAAAACAAAGTGAACGTATTATCACTTCATTGATTATAAAATGTGATATCAATCACAATATTAACCCTGCATGTTAAAGGGGTGTAGCAGGAGGCAGGTTGCACCGCTCCCAAGTGAGTAGGTAAACTTGTCGAAGATGGCTGCTGAAAAGTTGATCCATACTATGCGTATCGCCTGTGATTTATGCTGCAATAGCAGGCTCACTTCCGTGGTTGTTCAGGAATACCGTTGTGTCTAAACAAAACCGTGCTACCCACGCGTCGCCACTGCCTGCGGGCATCGTGGAACTGTCGGTGCACAGACCGCCCCACATTTCGCATGCCACGCCGGATTTTCTGGCGGAAGAAGTTCCCGTTGCCCTGGTGTACAACGGTATTTCGCACGTGGTGATGATGGCCTCGCCGAAAGATCTTGAGCTGTTCGCCATTGGTTTTTCCCTCTCTGAAGGCATCATTGCGCATCCGCAGGAGATCTACGGCATGGACGTCGTGCAGGCCTGCAACGGTCTTGAAGTGCAAATTGAGCTCTCCAGCCGTCGCTTTATGGGGCTGAAAGCGCGCCGCCGCGCGCTGGCCGGACGAACCGGTTGCGGCGTGTGCGGCGTTGAACAGCTTAACGATATCGGCAAGCCCATTGTCCCGCTGCCGTTTACCCAGACGTTTAATCTGGCGCATCTTGACCGGGCGCTCGGGCACCTGAACGACGTGCAGCCTGTCGGCCAGCTCAGCGGCTGTACGCACGCGGCGGCGTGGGTTTTGCCGTCCGGGGATATTGCAGGCGGACATGAAGATGTGGGCCGTCACGTGGCGCTGGATAAGCTGTTAGGCCGCCGCGCACGGGAAAGCACGCTCTGGCAGCAGGGCGCGGCACTGGTTTCCAGCCGCGCCAGCTATGAGATGGTGCAAAAGTCCGCGATGTGCGGGGTAGAGATCCTGTTTGCGGTGTCGGCGGCAACCACGCTGGCGGTGGAAGTGGCGGAGCGCTGCAACCTGACGCTGGTGGGTTTCTGCAAGCCGGGAAGAGCGACGATTTATACCCATCCACAGCGGTTAATAGTTAATCAGTAATTTTGAATGATAATAGCAAATCCTTCCGCTATCAGTTGAACGGGATGAGGACTAATATTTATCTCATCAAGGCACGGTGCCTTACCTAAACAACTTAACGAAAGGGTTTAAATCATGAAAAGCATCAAAACTTTTGTCGCTGTAATCGCTCTGGCTGCTTCATTCGGTTCTTTCGCTGCACAGACCGTCACCGCTTCCGCCTCCACGCTGGATGGTGCAGAAGCGAAAATCGCCGCACAGGCTCAGGAAGCGGGCGCGTCATCCTACAAAATTACTCAGGCGTTCACCGGTAACCGCGTGCACATGACCGCTGAACTGAACAAATAAGCCGTATTGCCACTGTCCCTCGCTCTTCGGAGCGGGGACAGGTGTAAATTAAATATTGCTGGCAAAGGCTTTACCCCTCTTTATTTCCTCTTTATTGTCTCTTCTGTTTATCCTTCGTCGTTAAATAAACCTCTAAAATAATATTTCTGGCCAGGTTGGCGATAATATTATTTAAATCTATGCTTTTTCTCACCTGAAGCAATTTTCTTGCTTGTTATATTCGTTTTCCAAATGTTTGATCTTAATAATTAAGGAATTCCTCAGGCGTTAATCCTAAAGATGAAGCAGATAATTGATAGGGGTTATTGATGCTGGTATTTTCCTGCAATTAATATTGATTTTCTAACCCCCTGGTCAAATGTTGGCATTTGGCTTTATTTGTACTTCACCTTAATAAGGAAATTGAATGAACGCGCTTATCAAAAAAGGAGTGCTGGTTACAGCGTTAGCCATGTCGGTTAATACGGCCATGGCTGCACAAAGCATTGATATTAAGGTCACCGGTAAAATTCTTCCGTCATCCTGTACCCCAGCCTTCCCAAGCGGCGGCGGTATTGCTGACTTCGGTACCATGAAGGCGGCCTCCCTCAACTCAACCAGCATGACCCCGCTGACGGACATCAAAGAAATTCCCGTTACCATTACCTGTGAAGAGGCCACGCGTGTTGCGGTGAAGTTTACCGATGCGCGTGACGACTCTTCTCCTACAGAAAGTGTCAAAATTAATAGTAATTTTTCGGGTTCACCATTTTATATGTTTGGCCTGGGATTGTATAACGATAAAAAAATTGGTGCCTATGCATTAGCGTTATCCCGCACGCAAGGTGTTAACACCAACGATACTGGCGAATCGCTTTACCCAATGGCGAGCGTAGATGCTGGTAAAACCTGGGGCACTAAAGGTATCGACTATTTGCAGATTACCAGCAATAACTCTGAAATATATGGATTTAGTACGGAGAGATCGGGTACCGAGCTTTCTGCTCAAAGTAAGATCAACTTCAAAGTTGCTGTAAGCGCCACAATTAACCCAACCAACGATTTAAACGTTACGGATGAAGTGACGCTGGACGGTTTAACCAACGTCGAGCTGGTTTACCTCTGATTATCAGGCCTGCTGATAATTCACTGCTCCTCAGAACCGGGGAGCAGTTTCCATCAATATTAACGGACTAATATTATGATTCTCTCTAAAAAAACGTTGCTCTGCGTTTGCCTGTTTTCGTCGTTGCAGACGTTTGCCGCCGGTATGGTGCCAGAAACTTCTCTGCTGTTAATTAACGAAGACGAGCGGGGAGCGAGCATGGATGTGAAAAATAGCGACGATACCGCCCAACTTCTCTATACCCGCATTGTCGATTTACCGGACGATCCAAAACCCGGCGTGGTTGTCACTCAACCGGTGGTGCGCGTAAACGCCGGAAAAACGCAGCGCGTACGCTTTGTCTTAAAAGACAGCGCGGAAAAATTAAAAACTGAACACTTAAAGCGCGTCATCTTTTCCACTATTCCGCAACGAGAGCAGAATAAAGTGAAAATGGTTTTCAGCCAGAATCTGCCCGTCATTATTCGCCCGGCAGGTCT
The DNA here is from genome assembly GCF_026627565.1 of Enterobacter cloacae complex sp. 2022EL-00788. NCBI lineage: Bacteria > Pseudomonadati > Pseudomonadota > Gammaproteobacteria > Enterobacterales > Enterobacteriaceae > Enterobacter > Enterobacter cloacae complex sp. 2022EL-00788. Next base: position 41,800 of record NZ_JAPNMC010000013.1, read on the forward strand.
CGACGTGAATATGGAGCCCTGGAAAGATCTGCGCTGGCAGATTAAAAACGGCAGCCTGACGGTGATAAACGATACCCCTTATGTGGTGCGTATGGAGCAACACGCAAAATTACTACCGTCCGGAATTAAGGTGAAATTCGACAAAAGCTATATTCTTCCCGGCCAGACGATGATAGCGGCGTCGGATAACACATTATCAGGGCAGAATAACAAGGTGGAAATGTACCCTGCCACCCGCTTTGGCTATAAAGCCGGTTCTTACGTTGCTGAATTAAAATAATAACAGACGGAGTGGCCATGATAATTTCCACCTGTAAAACAGGCGTGCTGGCATTTTGCCTGAGCGCGGTGGCGTTCGGCATTCGTGCAGAAATTCATCCCACTACAGCGCCCGCTATGGAGCTGGCAAGAGCGTTTTTCGATACCGAAGCGTTAAAACAGAGTGGCCTCGATCCGGCAATTGCTGACTATTATGCCGTCTCCCCGCGATTTATACCGGGCTATCATAATGTCACCGTGGTAATTAACGGCAAAAAGCGCGGCATTATGCCCGTGAAGTTTAATGATGAAGGTCTTCCCTGTATTGATAGCGAATTTCTGGACGCCGCCGGGTTATATAAAAAACTCAAGCGTGAAGCGTGCCCCTTAATTCATCAGTACTGGAAAAACGCAACGGTGGTCACTTCTCCGGACGTCGACGAAATTTCGCTGGTTGTTCCGCCGGAGGCCATTAACCCGGAAAGCGGCCGTCAGGTGGCTGACGTGCGCGGCGGACGCGCGGCTATGCTGAACTACTCCATGTTTGGCACCCATTACGACTTCGATGATGATAAATCCGATCGCTTTCAGTCTTCGTTTGAGTTTGGCTTTAACGCCGGCGACTGGATTGTGCGCAGCTCGCAGTTTATCAGCGACGGCAGCGGCATGGACTTCGAGAGCGAATCGCTTTACACCTACGCACAACGCACCTTTACCGACTACGGCGTGATGGTTCAGGGGGGGCAAATTAACATCGCCAACAGCCGCTTCAGTATCCCCGGGATTTATGGCGTACAGATGATGCCGGATAACGCCCTTCAGCCGGGCTATAGCAGCGGCATTGAGGTGAGCGGTATCGCCCGCAACGCTCAGGCGCGCGTGGACATTCGCCAGGGCGGACAGCTGATTTACTCCACGCTGGTGCCGGCCGGGCCGTTCACCCTAAGCGATGTACCCATTGCCAACTTGAACACGGATTTAAGCGTCACGGTGGCGGAAACCGACGGCAGCGAAAGCCATTTCACGGTCGCCGCCAGCACCTTTCGTAGCAACCACGTGGGCCGCGCGCCGGGCTTTTCCCTGGCCGTCGGGCGTGCGGAGGACATGGAGACGAGCTTTGCGCAGCCGTGGATTGTCGCCGCGTCAAACGGCTGGTCCATCAACAGCCGGATGAACTTTCTCGCCGGCATGGTGATGGCGGATAACCACTATTACGGCTTCTCCGCCAACGTTGACACCGTGCCGATGCAGCATATGTACGCCTCGCTGGGCTTTCTCGGCTCCGTTGATAACCTCTCGCAGACCGACGGTAACAAAACCACGCTGGATCTCGGCTACGCATTGCCGTGGGGGCTCGGCCTGTCGCTTGGCGGGAGCTACGGTACGCCGAAGTACCGGGAAATGCAGGAGCTTTACAGCGACGACGACGATTACTCGACCACGAAATACGACACCAACGTTGGCGTAAGCTGGGCTAACACGACGCTGGGCCGTTTCTCGCTGAGCTATTACAACAACCAGACCTGGAACAGCGAATACGACAGCCGCCGCATCATTTCGTCATGGTCCCGGTCGTTCCGCTATTTCAACGTCAGCGTAAACTGGGAGTCAGACATCAGCCACGGTGATAAGTACGCCAGCGACAGCGATATGTTTTACGTGAACGTCTCTGTGCCTCTGGGCCGCACCGGCGTATCCACCAACAGCTGGTATCGTGAAAACGAGGGCAAAGCCTCTTACGGGACCCGCGCCATGGGGTCACTTAACGATGAAAATACCTACACGGTGGGCGTCTCTCAGGATCGCGACGACAGCGTAACCAGCTGGGATGGTTCGCTGAACAGTAACCTCCACTACACCACGCTCGCGGTGGGGATAGGCGGTGACAATGAAAGCAACCGTAACTCCTCGATCGCGCTGAGCGGCGGCATTGTCGCACACGGTAATGGCGTCACCTTCTCTCCCTATCCGGTGACGGATACCTATGCGGTTGTGGCGCTGGACAAGCCCGTTGCCGGAGTGGCGATCGGCACCCCGCGCGGCAACGTCTGGACGGACAAATGGGGCAGAGCGGTTGTCCCCGCCCTGACGCCGTTTAGCGAAAGTGCGGTTGAGATAGATACCCAAAGCCTGCCGGGCAACCTGGACGTCAGCAACGGCCACGCGTCGCTGAAGGCCTCCCACGGGGCATTTGCTCACTGGAAGTTTACCACCCTGAGCCAGCGCCGCGTGCTGCTGAACATTACGCGCGCGGACGGCACGCCGTTACCGAAAGGCGTCTCCGTTGTGAACGGCAAAGGGGAGTACGTCACCTCTGCACCGGAGGACGGCATCATCTTCCTGAATGATATTTCCGCCAGCCAGACGCTGTACGCGAAGCTGGATACTGGCCGCTGCACGCTGAGCTTCACCTTGCCGGAAGCGGACCCCACTCAATTCTACGAGGAGATAAACGGAAAATGTCTCTGATTATTCGTCGCACGTGTTTACTGCTGCTGGCCTGCGTCGCCCTCAGCCACGCTTCCTCCGTCCTGGCCGAAGAGGAGTGTCAGGTCGTTTCTTCAGTGAAGAGTATCAATAATGGTCTGCTGCGTCGGGAGACGATGCGCGAGGTCAGCACGGATATTGGCGGAAAAACGTACCGGGGTTACGCCTCGTCAGAGCGTGAGATCCAGGTGTCGGCGATCTGCCCGGACGCGCGCAGGATCCGACTTCAGGTGGACGGCCCGGCCCGTGGAAACAAGGCGTATCGCTTCAGCGACAGCGGCGTGCTGAAAATCACGGCGAAAGAGGCCCGCATGGATAATGGTGCCGTGCAGCTGGCAGCCGTGCCGCGCGGATCGGCGCAGATAACCGCTGGCGCGGCGGAGGTCGTGCTGCCGCCGGATATGTCTCTCGTGGCGGTGAGCGGCAGCGAGGTGGCGGGCAAACAGCTGGTCGTTACGCTCTCCGTGGTCACTTATCTTAACGATAACGCGTTTAAGACGGGCAATACGGCGGAGCTCGAAGAAATGCTGACGGTGAATTACGTTACCCTCGCGGCGCAGTAAACGCCGCCTTGCCCGACGGACGCGCGCTGTCGGGCTTACTCAACTCCTGCCAGGCGCAGCAGCGCCGTCACTACCGCCGCCGCCACGATCACCACGATTAAGGGCATTTTGCGCCAGGCCAGAAACACCGCGAATCCCACGCCCAGCACGCGCGCCATCCCGGCAAAATGTTCCCCTTCATAAAACGTTGTCGCCAGCGCGACGGAGAACAGCAGCACCGTTGCCGCATCTGAAAGCAGCGCCTGCGAGCGTTCAGAAAGCGCCAGCCGGCTGCCGAGTTTGGCTCCGCCAAGGCGCATCAGATAGGTTCCCGCAGATAAAATGGCAATGCCGAGGATAAAGACCGTCATGTTGTCCATTATTTTTTCCTCGCGGCGAGACCCAGTAAAGAGAGCAGAACCGGCAGGCCCACCGGCGCAAACGGCACGGCGGCCAGCGACAGCGCCGCGCCGCTGCAGGCGCGGATAAGCGTGGTGCGGTTTTTAAATGCCGGTACCACTAATGCCAGCAGGATCGCCGGAAACACCGCGTCCAGCCCGATGGTTTCCGGGGCCGGCAGCAGCGTGCCGACCAGCGCCCCCAGCACCGCCCCGAGCGGCCAGACGATCGCCACACCCAGGCCGCACAGCCAGTAGGCCGCCTTTCGCTGCTCGGCGGTTTTTTGCGACAGGCCGAACACCACGCTTTCATCGTTCATGATATGGCAGCCCAAAAGGCTCAGGCCGCGCTTGCCCACCAGGTCGCGCACCGTTACGCCGAACGGCACGTGGCGGGCGTTCACCAGTAAACCCGCAGCGGCAGCCGCCAGCGGGTTGCCGCCGCTCGCCACGATGCCGATAAACATAAATTCAGACGCGCCTGCCAGCACGGTAAGGGAGAGGACAAACGGCACCCAGAGCGGGAAGCCGTAGGCCATCGCCAGCGAGCCGTAGGACATGCCGACCACGCCCACCGCGAGGCAGACCAGGACAATCGCTTTTATCGTGTCGCCTTTCAGGCAAGAGAGGTGATGTTTCATACCATTTTAGCCATATCGAACGTATTTCCATTATAATGAACGCATCAAAAACGTTTTACAAGACGAACGATTCGTTCGTTATAGAGAGACAGAGGCCGTTTCTATGACGCAGCCAATCAGCGTAATCGCCAAAAGCCTGGTGCGGGAACGCCTGCGAACCGGGCTTTCGCTGGCGGAGATTGCCCGCCGTGCCGGGATCGCCAAATCCACGCTTTCTCAGCTGGAGTCCGGCAACGGCAATCCTAGCCTGGAAACGCTCTGGTCGTTGTGCGTGGCGCTGGATATTCCCTTCGCCCGGCTTCTGGAGCCGCAGCAGCCTGCCACGCAGGTGATCCGCCGCGGCGAAGGAACAAAAGTGGTCGCCGGGCAGGCGAACTACGAGGCTATTTTGCTGGCGGCGTGTCCGCCGGGCGCGCGTCGTGATATTTATCTGCTGCTGACTCAGCCGGGAGCCGACCGTATTTCCCAGCCGCATCCGCCCGGCTCGGTCGAACATATTATCGTGACGCAGGGGCGGGCGATGGTTGGCCTGGTCGACGCGGCGGAAGAGCTTGGTCCGGGAGATTACATTTGCTACCCCGCCGACCAGCCGCATATCTTTAAGGCGCTGGAGCCAGACACGCACGCGCTTCTGGTGGCTGAACAAAATTAACGAAGATACGGAAAATCATGTCGCTTAAAGCCATTGCTAAAGAACTGGGGCTGTCCGTCACCACCGTCAGCCGCGCCCTCAACGGGTATGATGACGTCTCCGCTGAGACGCGCGCCCGCGTGGAGGCGGAGGCCCAGCGCCGTGGCTACCGGCCTAATACCTTTGCCCGTCGCCTGAAGATGGGCAAAATTGACGCCGTCGGGCTTATTTTCCCGGTCCATCCCGTTCCGCTCAATAACAGCGTATTTATGGACATGGTCGGCGAAATTAGCCACGAACTGGCGCGACATGAGATCGACCTGCTGCTCATCGCCGATGACGATCTGGCGGACAAGCACAGCTATATGCGCATGGTGCAAAGCCGCCGCGTGGACGCGCTGATTGTGGCGCACACGCTGGATCACGATCCGCGCCTGGAGCAGCTTCAGGCCGCCGGGTTTCCGTTCCTGGCGCTCGGGCGCAGCCAGCTGCCGCAGCCGTACGCGTGGTTCGATTTTGACAACTATGCCGGCACCTATCAGGCCACCCGCTGGCTGATTGAGAAGGGCCATCAGCGCATTGCCCTGCTGGGCGAAAGCAACAATCAGGCATTTATTACCCAGCGTCGTCAGGGCTATCTCGACGCGCTGCGTGAAGCGGGGCTTTCCAGCGAATGGCTGCGCGCCATGCCGCCTTCGCGCCGCGTGGGGTATGCCACCACGAAAGAACTTCTCTCTCTGCCGCAGCCGCCCACGGCCATCATCACCGACTGCAATACCCACGGCGACGGCGCGGCAATGGCGCTGGCGCAGATGGGTCGCCTGTCTGGTGAAAACGCCGTCTCGCTGGTGGTCTACGACGGCTTACCGCAGGACAGCATTGTGGATGTCGACGTTGCGGCGGTGATCCAGTCAACCCGTCAGGGCGTTGGAAAACAGATTGCCGGTATGGTGCGCCAGCTGATTAACGGCGACGACATCAGCACGCTTCAGGTGCTCTGGCAGCCTGAATTCTCCCCGGGCCAGACGGCCTAAACTACGCAAAATTCCAAACCCGATCACAGATCCGAAACGTTTTGGTTTGTATCCGAAACGTTTCGGATCAACACTCAGGACATCCCGATGACAGGAGATGTCTGATGCAAGATTCCGTATTTCGACTCGTAAGCAACGCGGTGGACGTGGTAATAAAAACGCGCCCGCTCGCCGAAATTCTCTACTGGGGGCCGCACCTTCAGCACTTTTCGCCGCAGGATGCCGCTACGCTCGCGCGCCCGGTGGCTAACGGCAGGCTTGATGTGGATTCACCGGTTACGCTGATGGCCGAGCTGGGGCACGGCCTGTTTGGTTCCCCCGGCATTGAGGGGCACCGGCAGGGGCTGGACGGTTCCCCGGTTTTCAGCACCACGAACGTGCAGCAGCAGGGGCAAACCCTGACGATAACGGCAGAAGATGAACACGCGGGCCTGCGCCTGACCAGCGAGCTGGCGCTGGACGCCAGCGGCGTGCTGGTGGTGCGCCACGGCGTAACCAACCTGAAACCGCAGGCGTGGCAGGTGGATCGTTTCGCCGTTACGCTGCCGGTGGCCGAGCGCGCGCGGGAGGTAATGGCCTTCCACGGACGCTGGATCAGAGAATTTCAGCCGCACCGCGTCATGCTTGAGCACGACAGCTTTGTCATCGAAAACCGTCGGGGTAAAACCTCCCACGAACACTTCCCGGCGCTGATTTCGGGCACGCCGTCGTTCAGCGAAATGCACGGCGACGTCTGGGGCGTTCACCTGGGCTGGAGCGGTAACCACCGCCTGCGCGCGGAGGCAAAAACCGATGGCCGCCGTTATATGCAGGCCGAAGCGCTCTACCTGCCGGGTGAAATGGCGATTGACGAGGGCGAAACGCTCTGGACGCCGCGCCTGTATGCCAGCTACTCCGCGCACGGGCTGAACGGCATGAGCCAGCAGTTCCACCGCTACCTGCGCGACAACATCATCCGCTTCCCGGAAAACAAACCGCGTCCGGTACACCTCAACACCTGGGAGGGGATCTACTTCAGCCACGATCCGGAATACATCATGCGCATGGCCGACGAGGCCGCGGCGCTGGGCGTGGAGCGCTTTATCATTGACGACGGCTGGTTCAAAGGCCGCAACGACGACCATGCCGCGCTGGGCGACTGGTATCTGGACGAGAAAAAATACCCGAACGGCCTGACGCCGGTGATTAACCACGTTAAACGGCTCGGCATGGAGTTTGGCATCTGGGTTGAGCCGGAGATGATTAACCCGGATTCTGATTTATACCGCGCGCATCCTGACTGGGTTCTGGCGCTGCCGGGATACGCGCAGGCGACCGGACGACACCAGCTGGTGCTTAACCTGAACATTCCGGAAGCCTTTGATTACCTGGTGGAGCGCATGAGCTGGCTGCTGGGCGAACATGCGGTCGACTACGTGAAGTGGGACATGAACCGCGAGCTGGTGCAGCCAGGGCACAACGGCAAAGCCGCCGCAGACGCCCAGACGCGCCAGTTTTATCGCCTGCTGGACGTGCTGGGCGAGCGCTTCCCGCACGTTGAATTTGAATCCTGCTCGTCCGGCGGCGGACGTATTGATTACGAGGTGCTGGCCCGCAGCCACCGCTTCTGGGCATCCGACAATAACGACGCGCTGGAGCGCAGCACCATTCAGCGCGGCATGAGCTACTTTTTCCCGCCGGAGGTGATGGGCGCGCATATCGGTCATCATAAATGTCATGCCACCTTCCGCCAGCACAGCATTGCCTTTCGCGGGCTGACGGCGCTGTTTGGCCATATGGGGCTGGAGCTGGATCCGCTCACCGTGGACGCGCAGGAGCGCGAAGGCTATCGCCATTACGCCGCGCTGCACAAGCAGTGGCGCGAGGTGATCCACCGCGGCACCCAGTGGCGGGTGGATATGCCGGACGCCACCACGCTGGCGCAGGGTATAGTGAGCGACGACAGGAAGCACGGGCTGTTTATGGTCAGCCAGCTCGCGATGCCGGATTACACCCTGATGATGCCGCTGCGCATGCCGGGGCTGGACGCCAGCGCGCAGTACCGCATCACATTGCTGGATCACCCGAATATTCAGATTACGGGAGAGGGCGGGCACACCATGCGCAAGCTCCCGGCATGGATGAACGCGCCGCAAACGGCAAGCGGTGAGTGGCTGATGCAGGCGGGTATTGCGCTGCCGATTCTGGATCCGGAGACCGCCATTCTGATTGGCGTGGAACGCGTGTAAGGGTGACGGGCCGGGGAGCCGGCCCTCCGTTGAGGATAAAAATAATGAACACAACAACCTGTACCCACAAAGACAACCCTAACTTCTGGATTTTTGGGCTGTTCTTCTTTCTCTACTTCTTCATCATGGCCACCTGCTTTCCGTTTCTGCCTATCTGGCTGTCGGACATCATCGGCCTGAATAAAACCCATACCGGCATCGTTTTCTCCTGCATTTCGCTCTCGGCTATCGCCTTCCAGCCGGTGCTGGGGGTGATTTCGGACAAGCTGGGGCTGAAAAAACACCTGCTGTGGATTATCTCGGTGCTGCTGTTTCTCTTCGCGCCATTCTTTCTGTACGTCTTTGCGCCATTGCTGAAAACCAATATCTGGCTGGGCGCGCTGAGCGGCGGGCTGTATATCGGCTTTGTCTTTTCGGCGGGGTCGGGAGCGATTGAGGCCTACATCGAGCGCGTGAGCCGCAACAGCTTTTTTGAATACGGCAAGGCGCGCATGTTCGGCTGCCTCGGTTGGGGGCTGTGCGCCTCAACCGGCGGTATTCTGTTCGGCATCGATCCGTCGTACGTTTTCTGGATGGGATCGGGGGCGGCGCTGCTGCTGATGCTGCTGCTGGTGGTCGCGAAGCCGAAGCCCAACCAGACGGCGCAGGTGATGAACGCCCTGGGCGCGAACCAGCCGCAGATCACCGCCAGAACCGTGTTCAGCCTGTTCCGCCAGCGCAGAATGTGGATGTTTATTCTGTACGTGATCGGCGTGGCCTGCGTGTATGACGTTTTCGACCAGCAGTTTGCCACCTTCTTCAAAACCTTCTTCGCCACGCCGCAGGAGGGCACCCGCGCCTTTGGTTTTGCGACGACGGCGGGAGAAATTTGCAACGCCATCATCATGTTCTGCTCGCCGTGGATCATTAACCGCATCGGCGCGAAAAACACGCTGCTGATCGCCGGGGTGATTATGGCGACGCGTATCATCGGCTCGTCTTTCGCCACCACCGCCGTGGAGGTGATTGCCCTGAAGATGCTGCACGCGCTGGAGGTCCCGTTCCTGCTGGTGGGGGCGTTCAAGTATATTACCGGCGTGTTTGATACGCGTCTGTCGGCCACCATCTACCTGATTGGCTTCCAGTTTGCCAAGCAGTCGGCAGCGATCTTCCTCTCCGCCTTTGCCGGGAATATGTATGACCGGATCGGCTTTCAGGAGACGTATCTGATGCTGGGCTGCTTCGTGCTGGCGGTTACGGTGGTGTCGGCGTTTACGCTGAGCAGCAGGCAGGAGATTGCCGCTGCCGCGGGCGCGGCAGCGTTAACCGGTCAGTCCAGGTAAAACACCTCTTTCAGCCCGGCACTCACCGGGCTGTTGTCGGGGTTCGACGGCATCACATCGCGCATGTGTTTCCACCAGCGCTGGCAGACGTCGGTATTCGCTACCGCGTTCCAGCGCTCCTCCGATTCAATCTCCACGGTGGCAAACAGCAGGCTGCGTTCACCGTCGAGATAAATGGCGTAGCGGTGCGCGCCGTGGTCTTTCAGCACCGATTCCAGCTCGGGCCAGATCGGATTGTGGCGGCGCGCGTACTCCTCGTGCGCGTCCGGGTTAACCTGCATGACAAAGGCTTTGCGGATCATAATGCCTCCAGGTAGAGCTCGCGAACCTCGTCGCGGCTGGCGGTGCGCGGATTGCACGGCGCGCACGGGTCAGCGAGGGCTTTATCCAGCCAGCCTTCGATATCGGCTTTGCTGACGCCAAGCTGGCTGAAGCCGGACGGAATGCCGACGCGGGCGCTCAGGTCGCGAATCGCCTGAATCGCTGACGTGCTGGCCGCCTCGTCGCTCATACCCTGCGTGTCGACACCCATCGCCTGCGCCACGCGGGCGAAGCGGGCTACGGCGTTCGGGCGGTTAAAGTTTTCGACGATCGGCAGCAGGATGGCGTTACACACGCCGTGCGGCAGGTTGTGCGTCGCGCCCGGCTGGTGCGCGAGGGCGTGCACGAGGCCAAGGCCAGCGCTGTTAAACGCCATGCCCGCCAGGTATTGCCCAAACGCCATCTGCTCGCGCGCTTCCAGGTTATGGCCATTGTTGACCGCTTCCGGCAGCCAGCGGTTAATCAGGCGAATTGCTTCCAGCGCGTTGGCGTCGGTCAGCGGGTGTGCGCCAACGGAGACGTAGGCCTCAACGGCGTGGGTTAACGCGTCCATACCGGTGGCGGCGGTCACGGAGGCGGGAATATCAAGCATCACGCTGGCGTCATCCACGGCGATGTCCGGGATGATGTTCGGGTCGATGATCACCTCCTTCACCTGGCGCGCGGAGTCAATAATCACCGCGTTGCTGGTCATCTCCGCCGCCGTGCCCGCGGTGGTGTTGATCGCCACCAGCGGCACGCCCGGGTTTTTCACCTTGCCGACGCCGGAGTAGTCGGTGGACGGGCCGGGGTTAGCGGTGAGGATCTTAATGGCTTTGGCGGTATCAATCGGGCTGCCGCCGCCGAAGGCAATGACATAATCACACTCCGCGTCCCGGTACGCTGCGAATCCTTTCTGCACCAGCGCTTCCGTCGGGTTCGGGAACACCTCGTCGAACAGGTGATACGGCATCTGATGGGCGTCCAGCGCGGTAAACAGGCTGTCGAGCAGGCCCAGCTTCACCAGCTGGCCGTCGGTGACAATCAGCGCTTTTCCCCACCGCTTGTTTGCCACCAGCCTGACCATGTCGCCGATTGCGCCCGCGCCGTGCAGGCTGATTTTTGGAAGTGCCAACATAAAGCTCATGATAATTCTCCTTAACTATCGCCAGTACCGTCCGGCCAGCGAGGGGTTACGCGTATAATTCCAGCGCTGACCGTAGCGGGCTCACGCCGAAGCGCTTGCCGAGCGCGATAAGCTCTTCGCGGGTAATGGTTTGCTTCATACCGCCCATGGAATAGACCTTCACCAGCACCTCCGCCGATTTTTCAGCGGTGTCGATCAGGCCAAAGGTTTCATCCAGCGTCGGGCCGCTGCCGAAGACGCCGTGGAACGGCCACAGCACCAGTGAATGTTTTTGCATATCTCTGGCGGTCGCCTGGCCGATCTCGTCGGTACCCGGCACCATCCACGGCAGAATGCCGACGCCGTCCGGGAAGACCACCAGGCACTCGGTGCTGCCTTCCCACAGCTTGCGGGTGATGAAGTCCGAGCTGTTTTCCAGCACGTAGGTCAGGGCGATCAGGTTGGTGGCGTGGCAGTGCATGATCGCGCGGTCCTTGCCGCTGGTCGCCTTAATGCGCTCGCAGTGGGAGAGGAAGTGTGCCGGCAGCTCGGACGTTGGCACCGCGTCGTCCGTCAGCCCCCACAGAATGTGGTAGCCCGCGCCGTCGCTGTCCACCTTCACCACGCCGAGGTTGGCCTGCGGGTCGAGCTGGACGTTGCGGAAGAACTTGCCGGAACCGGTGACGATAAACGGCGTATTTGCGAGCAGCGGCATGGGCTGGCTCAGGGCGATATAGCGCGGCTTCTGATGAAAATCGGCGGCGAACGGCTCGATATCCGCGTCGTCCAGGCGCAGCGTGAGGTTGCCGCCGTTACGCTCGTCCCAGCCCTTCAGCCAGGCGTCGGAGGTGGCTTTGATCATGCCCTGGACGAACCAGGAGGTAGTGATGGTCTGCATAGTTTTCTTTTCCAGTTATCGCGGTGAGGTGAAATCCCTCACCCTAACCCTCTCCCCAAAGGGGAGAGGGGATGGTTTGCTCCCTCTCCCCTTTGGGGAGAGGGCAGGGGTGAGGGGGCAGTTACCCGCGCTGACTCAATACGTCTTTTTCATACGCCCGCACGTTTTCCAGCCACTGGCTGCCTGCCGGGGCGTCGTGACGCTGGCAGTACATCTCCCACACCGCCTGCCACGGCAGGGATTTTTGCTCTTCCAGCAGCGCCAGGCGCGCGGTGTAGTCGCCGTTTGCTTCCAGCTGTTTCAGCGCGGCGACTGGCTCCAGCAGGGCGCGCAGCAGCGCTTTCTTCATGTTGCGGGTGCCGATCACCCACGCCGCGATGCGGTTGATGGAGGCGTCGAAGAAGTCGAGGCCAATGTGCACGCGGTCAAACAGGTCATGGCGGATGATTTCGCTGGCAATCGCCTGGGTTTCGTCATCCAGCAGCACCACGTGGTCGCTGTCCCAGCGCACCGGGCGGCTGACGTGCAGCAGCAGGCGCGGCACGAAGAGCATGGCGGCGGAGATTTTGTCGGAGATCACTTCTGTTGGGTGGAAGTGGCCGGCATCCAGGCACAGGGCGGTCTGGCGGCTGGTGGCGTAACCCATGTAGAACTCGTTCGAGCCGACGGTGTAGCTCTCTGCGCCAATGCCGAACAGCTTGCTCTCCACCGCGTCGATGTGGTGCGCCGGGTTCAGCTTTTCGCTGATGGCTTCATCCAGCGCGGCCAGCAGGCGCTGACGCGGGGCCAGACGGTCGACGGTGATGTCCTTCATGCCGTCCGGGATCCAGATGTTCATCACCGACGGCGTGCCGAGCTGCTCGCCAAAATACGCCGAGACGCGGCGGCTGGCCTTGACGTGGTCGATCCAGAACTGACGGATGTCGTCGTTGGCGTGGGCGAGGGTAAAGCCGTCCGCGCTCAGCGGGTGCGAGAAGCAGGAGGGGTTAAAGTCCAGGCCCAGCTTATGAGCTTTCGCCCACTCCACCCAGTTTTTAAAGTGTTCTGGTTTGATCTCGTTACGCGCCACCGGCTCGTCGGACTCCAGATAAATCGCGTGCAGGTTCAGGCGTTTTGGCCCCGGGATCAGGCTCAGCGCCAGCTCCAGATCCGCACGCAGCTCGCTCGCGCTGCGCGCTTTGCCCGGGTAGTTACCCGTCGCCTGAATGCCACCCGTCAGAGAACCGCCCGGGTTCTCGAAGCCGGCCACGTCATCGCCCTGCCAGCAGTGCATGGAGACCGGCAGACGGTCGAGCTGGCGCAGCGCCGCTTCGACATCCACGCCGACGGCGGCGAAACGCTGTTTAGCCAAGTCCCAGGCTTGTTCAAGTTGAGTGGTCATGCGCAAAGCTCCTTAGTCAGTCGTTTTTGCTGAAACTGCGCCCGGTAGCGGGCAATTTCATGGCAGGGATTGGGGATGAAGGTGGTCAGACGGGTGTTCGCGGCGACTACCGAACGGAAATCGTCGACGTCTGAAAGTTCGTCCAGGGTCATCAGCTGAATGCCGATATTGCCGAGCGTCGAGGCCTCCACCGGACCCGCCACCACGGTGATGCCGCAGGCGTCAGCGCAGAGCTGGTTCAGCAGCTGGTTCTGACAGCCGCCGCCCACGATATGCAGCTGGCTAAACGGTTTACCGCGAAGGCTCGCCAGCTCGCTCAGGATGTCGGCATAGAGCAGGGCCAGGCTGTCAAAAATACAGCGCGCCAGCTCGGCAGGGCGCGAAGGCACCGGCTGCCCGGCTTCAAAACAGGCGGCCTGGATTTCGGCGCTCATATGCACCGGGTTGATAAAGCGGTCGTCGTTCGGGTTGATCAGGAACGTGCAGGCCTTCAGCTTTTCGGTTTCTGCGATAAGCGCAGGCAGGTCGGCAATGTGCTGCTCTTTCAGCACCCGCTGGAGCAGCCACAGGCCCATGATGTTCTTCAGCACGCGGTAGCGCCCTTCGGCACCGCCTTCGTTAGTGATGTTCGCCGCCAGAGCGGCGTCGCTGGTGTACGGCGTTTTGCTCTCAAAGCCCATCAGCGACCAGGTGCCGGAAGAGAGGTAGGCCGCGTCTTTATCGGCCAGCGGCGATGCGATCACCGCGCTGGCGGTATCGTGGCTGGCGACGGCGACAACCGGGATGGCGTTCCCCTGCGGGCAAATCCACTGCCCGATCACGTTACCCGGATGGGTCGGCGTGCCGAACCAGGAAGGCGAAGCGCCGGTCCAGGCAAGCAGGGTTTCATCCCAGCTATCGGTGTTGATGTTGACCAGCTGCGTGGTGGTGGCGTTGGTGTATTCCCAGTTCATGTTGCCGGTCAGCCGGTAGCTTAAGTAGTCCGGGATCAGCAGCGCGTGCGCCACCTTTGCGGCCAGCTCCGGCTGCTGCTCAACCAGCGCACGCAGCTGATACAGCGTGTTAAACGGCAGAAACTGAATGCCGCTGCGGCCGTAGATGCTGTCCTTGCCAAGCTGCGCGATGGCGTGCGCCATCAGCCCGTCGGTGCGGCCGTCGCGATACGAGACGGGCAGGCCGACGCGTTCGCCGTGGCCGTCGAGCAGAACGTAGTCCACGCCCCAGGTATCAATCCCGATGCTGTCGATGCGAATGCCGTCGTTGCAGACGTTGTTCAGCCCGATGCGGATCTCCGCTTCCAGGGCATCAATATCCCAGGTATCAAAGCCGTCCCGTTTTTGCAGGCAGTTGGCGAAGCGGTGCATTTCGCGAAGCGTAAGAGCGCGCTGGCCGCAGTCCCAGGTGGCGAGCATTACGCGGCCGCTGGATGCGCCTAAATCGACAGCCACACAATGGCGAAAAGTCATGGTCAGGTCCCTTCTTAAGTCATTAGCGCTGAGTGTAAAAAAGGGAAGAAAAGGCCACCTTCTCGTCACTGACAGCCCAAAACTCGCGCTGGCAAGAAAGCAAAGATGAACGTGAGGGAGTTCACAGTTTCCAGGAATGGCGGGGTTTTCAGGCAGTGTGACGCTGACCGCATTTCCCGATCTTTCCGCCTGTTTCTTGAAAAATCGGCAGCTTTTGCGCGGTTTGGTGTCAAAAATTTAAGGTGAGCGCGAAAGGCCTTAATTACTATTTTGAGAACTTTTCTCATTGGTGGAGGCCGTTATGACCGTACTGCACAGCGTCGATTTTTTTCCTTCGGGAGCGTCTCCGGTCGCGATTGAGCCACGGCTTCCTCAGGCTGCGTTTCCAGAACATCACCATGATTTTCATGAGATTGTGATTGTGGAGCACGGCACGGGCATTCATGTCTTCAACGGACAGCCGTATACCATCAGCGGCGGCACGGTGTGCTTCGTGCGCGACCACGACAGGCACCTGTATGAACATACCGACAACCTGTGCCTGACCAATGTGCTCTATCGTTCACCGGATGCGTTCCAGTTTATTTCGGGGCTGAACCAGCTGTTGCCCCAGGAGCAGGACGGACACTATCCGTCGCACTGGCGGGTAAATCAGTCCACGTTGCAGCAGGTGCGCCAGCTGGTGAGCCAGATGGAGCAGGGCGAAGACGGGCAGGAGACGCACGCTATCGTCACCCGCGAGCTGCTGTTCATGCAGCTGCTGGTGCTGCTGCGCCGCGGCAGCCTGGTGGAAGGCCTGGAAAATAACGACGCGCGGCTGAACCAGCTGATGGCCTGGCTAGAGGACCATTTTGCCGAGGACGTGTGCTGGGAGACGCTGGCGGAGGATTATTCGCTGTCGCTGCGCACGCTGCATCGTCAGCTTAAGCAGCGCACCGGGCTGACGCCGCAGCGCTACCTTAACCGCCTGCGCCTGATCAAGGCGCGCCATCTTTTACGCCACACCGACGAAAGCGTCACGGATATCGCCTATCGCTGCGGTTTCGGCGACAGCAATCACTTTTCTACCCTGTTTCGCCGGGAATTCAGCTGGTCGCCGCGCGATATCCGGCAGGGGAAAGACGCGTTGCTTCAGTAACGCGAGGGCAGTCACCGTTTTCAGACCGCAAAAAGGCTAATAATGTCCGGTTATTCACCGTAGAGGTTGTGGTGTGGCCGCTCAGTTAATTCTTCGCAAAGATGATTTTTTCGCCTCCGCGAGTCAGGCCGTCGCGGTGGCGGACCGCTACCCGCAAAACGTCTTTGCCGGGCACACCCACGAGTTCTGCGAGCTGGTGCTCGTGTGGCGCGGCAACGGTTTACACATCCTCAACGACCGGCCCTACCGCATCACGCGCGGGGATCTGTTCTACATCCGCGCCGAAGACAAGCACGCCTACGCCTCGGTTAACGATCTGGTGTTGCAGAACGTCATCTACTGCCCGGACAGGCTCAGGCTGAATATCGACTGGGCGGCCAGCATCCCCCGTTTTCTTGATGCCGGCGGCGAACCGCACTGGCGCTTAAGCAGCAGCGGCATGGCTCAGGTGCGCCAGACGATCGCCCAGCTTGAGCAGGAGAGCCAGAAAAGCGATCCGGTCGCTAACCAGATGGCGGAACTGCTTTTCGCCCAGCTGGTTATAACCCTCAGGCGCCATCGTTACGCCACCGATAACCCCTCCGCTACCGCGCAGGAAGCGCTGCTGGACAAGCTGATCGCCCGGCTCGCGGGCAGCCTGAACAAAAGCTTCGTGCTGGAAAAATTCTGCGAGCAGGAGCAGTGCAGCGAGCGCGCGCTGCGCCAGCAGTTCCGCACCCAGACGGGGATGACGGTGAACCACTACCTGCGCCAGCTGCGCATCTGCCACGCCCAGTACCTGCTGCAGCATACGGAGCTGATGGTCAGCGAGGTGGCGATGCGCTGCGGCTTTGAGGACAGTAACTACTTTTCGGTGGTGTTTAACCGCGAGGTGGGGATGACGCCGGTTCAGTGGCGTCATCGCAGTCGAAAGGCGGCCTGATCAGCTCGCCATGCCGAGGCCGACAATGTTGGCGGCAATGATAATCACCACGCAGCCCAGGCTCAGCACGCCCACCGGACGACGTCCGGCGTTATTCCACTCCTTCAGCACCAGCCCAACCAGCCCGCCGCACAGGACGTAGAAGCTCATGTGCAGCATCCAGCTTATGTAGTCGTACTGCGGCGGAATGCTGGCGTGGCCCCAGGCGTAGAAAAAGAACTGCAGATACCACATCAGGCCGCCAAGGGCGGAGAGCAGCACGTTGGTAATGATTAAGGATTTTGCCAGCGAGAAGTCGGCTTTTACCGACAGATTTTTCACCTTTGCCAGACGAATAAAGCAGAAGCCGAGGTTTACCAGCGCGCCGCCGCCCATGATCACCACGTAGCTTGGCAGGGCCACGTACAGCGGGTCGACGCCCAGCGCGGCGGCCGCTTCGTGCATGGGCTTCGCCGCGTTCATGGCGAACGACATGCCCGCCGAGAAGATGCCGCACATCACCGCCAGCAGCAGCCCTTTCTTCAGGTTAAAGTCTTCGGCCTTGATGCCCATCCTGCGCTCTTTCAGCTGGCCCGCACGGGTGACGATACCCACGCCGATCACCGCTACCAGCACGCCCAGCAGGGTCATCCGCCCGCCCTGACTGTTGATCAGCACGTCGAAGTCGCCGTTGAGGATCGGCGTCATCAGCGTGCCGACGATCAGCGTAATGCCAATCGCGATGCCAATCCCCATCGACATGCCGAGGTAGCGCATGGTCAGGCCGTAATTGATATTACCGATGCCCCACATCGCGCCGAACAGAAACACCGGCAGCAGGGTGGAGGCACTGAAGGAGGAGAAGTAGCCCCAGAAATCCGGAAGCAGCATGGCGCTGATGGTCCAGGGCAAAATCAGCCATGAGACCGTACCGCCAACGGACCACATGGTTTCCCATGACCATCCCTTAATCTTTTTAAACGGGGCATAGAAACAGGCTGCACTGGCCGCGCCTATCAAATGCCAGAAGATACCCATCGTAATCGCATGATTCATTTTTACATCCTCATCGTTTTTATAGTCGGTGGCTTCCCGCCGACCTGATGAGTGTAAAAATTAGGCGGTTCAGTAACCTTGAGAAGGTTGCCGCACTTTTGTTCAGGGTGGCAATTATCACGTTAAGCAGGTGAGCAGACTCACAATTTTGTGATTTATCGAAACATGAATAACCTTATAAAAACTACGGCATTGATAATCATTTTCAATATCATTTAATTAACTATAATGAACCAACTGCTTACGCGGCATTAACAGCTGTGCCGCCCGACACTAATGGAGAGGATTATGAGTTATACACTGCCATCCCTGCCGTATGCCTACGACGCACTGGAACCGCATTTCGACAAGCAGACGATGGAAATCCATCACACTAAACACCACCAGACCTACGTGAACAACGCGAATGCTGCGCTGGAAAGCCTGCCAGAGTTCGCAAACCTGCCTGTTGAAGAGCTGATTACCAAACTGGACCAGCTGCCGGCAGACAAAAAAACCGTGCTGCGTAACAACGCTGGCGGTCACGCTAACCACAGCCTGTTCTGGAAAGGCCTGAAAACCGGCACCACCCTTCAGGGCGACCTGAAAGCGGCTATCGAGCGTGACTTCGGCTCCGTTGATAACTTCAAAGCGGAATTCGAAAAAGCGGCTGCAACCCGTTTCGGTTCTGGCTGGGCGTGGCTGGTGCTGAAAGGCGACAAGCTGGCGGTTGTTTCTACCGCAAACCAGGACTCCCCGCTGATGGGTGAAGCTATTTCTGGCGCATCCGGTTTCCCAATCCTGGGTCTGGACGTGTGGGAGCACGCTTACTACCTGAAGTTCCAGAACCGTCGCCCTGACTACATCAAAGCGTTCTGGGATGTAGTGAACTGGGACGAAGCAGCAGCGCGTTTCGCCGCTAAAAAATAAGGTTGCATTGACGCCTGTGAGAAGCGAGTCTGATGACTCGCTTTTTTTGTATCTGAAGGAGTAGAGATGCATTACCCGGTGAATGTGTTTACAGGCAAGGTAAGGGAGTACGACGGCAGCCGCCCGAGCGCCATCGCCAAGGTGCAGGTCGACGGCGAGCTGACGCTGACCGAGCTCGGCCTGGCGGGTGACCAGCAGGCTGAAAAGAAGATCCACGGCGGGCCCGAGCGCGCGCTGTGCCACTATCCGCGCGAGCACTATCAGCACTGGAAAACCGAATTTCCTGAACGGGCGGACCTGTTCGTCGCGCCGGCGTTTGGTGAAAATCTGTCGACCGAAGGGCTGACGGAGAAGAACGTCTTTATCGGCGATATTTACCGCTGGGGCGATGTCCTGATTCAGGTGACGCAGCCACGCTCGCCGTGCTTCAAGCTTAACTACCATTTCGGCATTCAGGATATGTCGGCCCAGCTGCAAAACGCGGCTAAAACCGGCTGGCTGTACCGCGTGGTGCAGGCGGGAGAGGTTGCTGCGGATGCGCCGCTGGCGCTCGCCTCACGCCTGAGCGATGTCTCCGTGCATGAGGCCTGCGCCATTGCATGGCATATGCCGTTCAATGACGAGCAGTATCATCGGCTCCTGTCGGCGGCGGGGCTGTCGACAAGCTGGACCAGAACGATGCAGAAGCGGCGGATAAGCGGGAAGATCGAGAGCAGTTCGCGGAGATTGTGGGGTAAATAATGCCCCTCACCCCGGCCCTCTCCCCAAAGGGGCGAGGGTGAAAAGACCGCACCGAGCCGTCCCCTCTCCCCTATGGGGAGAGGGTTAGGGTGAGGGGATTACGAACGCTTATACAGCGGCAGCCACAGCGTTAACCGCAACCCGCCCAGCGGGCTGTCATCGGCCTTCACCCAGCCGCGGTGCTGCTGCATGGCGGTTTCGACAATCGCCAGTCCAAGCCCCGTACCGCCAGATTCGCGGTCGCGCGCTTCGTCGGTACGATAGAACGGACGGAAAATTTGCTCGCGATCTTCCGGGCTGACGCCTGGACCGTCGTCGTCCACGTTGATGGTGATCCCGTCTTTATCCACCGAAAACGCCACTTCAATCTTCGTATGGGAATAGCGCAGGGCGTTACGCACGATATTCTCCAGCGCGCTTTCCAGCGTATTGGGGTTACCGTACAGCGGCCACGGGCCCGGCGGGAAATTGACGGTGAAGGATTTGCCCATCTGCTCCGCTTCGAACGCCGCGTTGTCCAGCACCTCGTGCCACAGCTGATTGGCTTTCACCGTTTCGCTCACCAGCGCGTTTTTCTGCTGATTGCGCGACATCACCAGCAGATCGTTGATCATGCTGTCCAGCCGCTGGGCTTCCGTCTCAATACGCTCCAGCTCTTTGCTCTCGCCGCTGCGGCGACGCAGCAGGGCGGTACCCAGCTGCAGGCGCGTGAGCGGCGTACGCAGTTCATGCGAGATGTCCGACAGCAGGCGTTGCTGTGCGGTCATCATGCGGTCGAGAGCGCTTACCATCTGGTTGAAGCTGGTTCCCGCGGCCAGAAACTCCTGCGGCCCGGATTCCAGCTCCGGATGCTGCCTCAGGTTGCCCTGTGCCACTTCGTCCGCCGCGTTTTTCAGCTTACGCGCCGGTTTCGCCAGGCTCCATGCCAGCCATAACAGCAGCGGAGAGCTGACCAGCATCGTGACAATCAACAGCAGAAGCGGACGGTCAAACAGCAGGTTGATGAAGTCGGACTGGGAATTGCTCGCTGGGCGAATCAGATAGAGCTGGTAGTTGTCTTCCCCATCCCGTACCGAGAAAGGGCCAACCATCTCTACCCGACCATATTTCTTTTTCTGTGGGTGATCGGCGTTATCCGCCTGGCCAATAAAGTTGCGGATAATCTGCATCTCATTGCGATCGGCCCCAATGACGCGGCCTTCGCTGGTCACCAGCAAAAGGCGTTGTCCGGGGGGCGCCCACTTGTCGATAGCGCGAAACAGCCTGCGCCACCACATTAAATCGTTCGGCGGATCGTTTGCCAGCTCCGCTTCCACGTGCTGCTCGATCATCACGCCCTGACGTTGCTCGCTGTCCAGCAGCTCCGTCATCTGGCGTGAGTCGAGTTTTGGCAACATCAAAACGAGCATTAAAACCAGTGCCAGCGTCAGCCAGAAGATGGCGAAGATGCGGGCGGTTAAGCTGCCTATCATGAAGCGGAAACCATCAGATAACCGCGACCACGCAGGGTTTTAAACCACGGATGACCATCTTTACGCTCCGGCAGCTTACGGCGCAGGTTCGAGATATGCATATCGATAGCGCGGTCGAACGGCGTGAGGCGTTTACCCAGCACTTCCTGGCTTAAATGCTCACGCGACACGACCTGGCCGAGATGCTGCGCCAGCAGATACAGCAGGGTGAACTCGGTGCCGGTCAGCTCAAGAACTTCACCGTCGAAGCTCGCTTCCTGACGGCCCGGATTCAGGCTCAGGGAGTCAACTTCCAGCGTTGGTGAGCTGTTGTCGGTATTCTGCTGCTGCTCGCTCCAGTGGGAACGGCGCAGGATGGCGCGAATACGGGCCACCAGTTCACGATCGTTGAACGGCTTAGGTAAATAGTCATCCGCACCCAGCTCAAGGCCGAGTACACGGTCAAGCTCGCTGCCGCGCGCGGTCAGCATGATAACGGGGGTCTGGTGTGTCTGGCGAAGCTCTTTCAGCGTATCAATACCGTTTTTCTTCGGCATCATTACGTCGAGCAAAAGTAGATCGATGCTGTCGTCAAGGAGACTCAGCGCCTGTTCCCCATCATGGGCAACCAGGACGTTGAAACCTTCCATGTCGAGCAACTCCTTTAAAAGGGATGTGAGCTCTCGGTCATCATCAACTAACAGGATTTTATTCATTGTTTAAATACCTCCGAGGCAGAAATTACGACATCAAGGCTATCTAATCCATGACTTTACGTTGTTTTACACCCCCTGACGCATGTTTGCAGCCTGAATCGTAGACTGTCTCTCGTTGAATCGCGACACGAAAGATTTTGGGAGCAAGTGATGCGCAAAGTTACCGCTGCCGTCATGGCCTCAACGCTGGCGTTCAGTGCGTTTAGCCAGGCTGCTGTAGCTATCAACAGCGATAACGGTTCCTCACTGGAGGGCGCAACGCAGCACAGCAGCCAAAGCCATATGTTTGACGGCATAAGTTTAACCGAACATCAGCGTCAACAGATGCGAGATCTGATGCAGAGGGCACGACACGATCAGCCCCCTGTTAATGTTAGCGAAATGGAGACAATGCATCGCCTTGTCACCGCAGAAAATTTTGACGAAAGCGCTGTACGCGCTCAGGCAGAAAAAATGGCGCAGGAACAGGTTGCCCGCCAGGTAGAAATGGCGAAGGTCCGCAACCAGATGTTCCACCTGTTAACGCCCGAGCAGCAGGCGGTTTTGAATACCAAACATCAGCAGCGTATGAACCAGCTGCGTGAGGTTGCACGGATGCAGCGAAGCTCAGATATGACGCTTTTCAGTAGCAATAGCAGTACCCGTAGTAACCAGTAAACCCTGTTTTCCTTGCCATAGACACCATCCCTGTCTTCCCCCACATGATGTGGGGGTTTTTTTTGCCCGTCGTTCAGGTTTGTTAACGCTTTATTCATCCTTTCACTCCACCACCATCCGTTATACTAGCGCCATGGCATGACAGGAGTGTTTATGAATCAATCCTATGGACGGCTGGTAAGCCGGGCCGCAATAGCCGCGACGGTAATGGCGTCGTGTTTGCTGATCATTAAAATTTTCGCGTGGTGGTACACCGGGTCGGTCAGTATTCTGGCGGCGTTAGTGGACTCTCTGGTGGATATCGCCGCCTCGCTGACCAACCTGCTGGTGGTGCGCTACTCGCTGCAACCGGCGGATGAAGAACATACGTTCGGCCACGGCAAAGCGGAATCGCTGGCCGCGCTGGCGCAAAGTATGTTTATTTCTGGCTCGGCGCTGTTCCTGTTTTTAACCGGCATTCAGCACCTCATTTCGCCTTCTCCGATGAACGATCCGGGCGTTGGCGTAGTCGTAACGGTAGTTGCACTTATAAGCACACTTGTTCTTGTAACGTTCCAGCGCTGGGTAGTAAGAAAAACACAAAGCCAGGCGGTACGGGCAGATATGCTTCATTATCAGTCTGATGTTATGATGAATGGGGCTATTCTTATTGCGCTTGGTCTGGCCTGGTATGGCTGGCACCGGGCCGACGCGTTGTTTGCGTTAGGGATAGGGATCTATATTTTGTACAGCGCGTTGCGCATGGGGTATGACGCGGTACAGTCGCTTCTGGACCGTGCGCTACCCGACGCAGAACGTGATGAAATTTATACCATCGTGACCTCCTGGCCTGGCGTCAGTGGTGCCCACGATCTTCGTACGCGGCAGTCAGGGCCGACCCGCTTTATTCAGATTCATTTGGAAATGGAAGACAACCTGCCGCTGGTTCAGGCGCATATGATAGCTGAACAGGTGGAGCAGGCGATTTTGCAGCGTTTCCCTGGGTCAGACGTCATTATTCACCAGGATCCGTGCTCGGTCGTTCCCAGGGCGTTTGAGCTTTCGTAATTCGTTGTAAAAAAGTGAGCCAGACCAGCATTTTGTGGATAAATTACCACCATATGGCCTGACCTGAATCAATTCAGCTGGAAGGGATTGATATACTATTTGCAGTATTCGACGGTTGAGCAGTTTCTTCCGGCAGCAGATTTCAATTTTGCATTCCTAAGTTCAGAGGTAGTCATGATTAAGAAAATCGGTGTGTTGACAAGCGGCGGTGATGCGCCGGGCATGAACGCGGCAATTCGTGGGGTTGTCCGTGCAGCGCTGACGGAAGGTCTGGAAGTTTTTGGTATCTATGACGGTTATCTGGGTCTGTATGAAGACCGCATGGTTCAACTCGACCGTTACAGCGTGTCTGACATGATCAACCGTGGTGGTACATTCCTCGGCTCCGCGCGCTTCCCGGAATTCCGTGACGAACACATCCGTGAAGTGGCTATCGAAAACATGAAAAAACGCGGCCTGGACGCGCTGGTGGTTATCGGCGGCGACGGCTCATACATGGGTGCAAAACGTCTGACCGAAATGGGCTTCCCGTGCATCGGCCTGCCTGGCACCATCGATAACGATATCAAAGGCACCGATTACACCATCGGTTACTTCACCGCGCTGGGTACCGTTGTGGAAGCTATCGACCGCCTGCGTGATACCTCTTCTTCGCACCAGCGTATTTCTATCGTTGAGGTGATGGGCCGTTACTGCGGTGACCTGACCCTGGCGGCGGCCATTGCCGGTGGGTGTGAGTTCGTGGTGGTTCCGGAAGTGGAATTCAGCCGCGAAGATCTGGTTGCTGAAATCAAAGCCGGTATCGCGAAGGGTAAAAAACACGCGATCGTTGCCATCACCGAGCACATCTGTGACGTTGATGAACTGGCGAAGTACATCGAAACCGAAACCAAACGCGAAACCCGTGCGACCGTTCTGGGCCACATCCAGCGTGGCGGTTCCCCGGGTCCATACGACCGCATCCTGGCGTCCCGCATGGGCGCGTACGCTATCGAGCTGCTCCTGCAGGGTCACGGCGGTCGTTGTGTCGGCATCCAGAACGAACAGCTCGTTCACCATGACATCATCGACGCGATTGAAAACATGAAGCGTCCGTTTAAAGGTGACTGGCTGGACTGCGCGAAAAAACTGTACTGATCGGCATTCAGGATAAATGCAAAACGGTAACCCCAGGGTTACCGTTTTTTTTGTGTGCTCCCTCTCCTGTGGAGAGGGCTGGGGTGAGAGCATCAGGCCACTCATCCACTTTTTTATTCCCTCACGTTATAGCCAATCTTTTTTTATTCTTTAATCATCCATTCGCTTTCTGGCACGCTGCATTCATCAAAACACTGCATAAGAGAGCCGGGCGATGAACAAATGGGGCGTGGGGTTAACATTATTGCTGGCATCGACCAGCGTACTGGCAAAGGACATTCAGCTACTGAACGTGTCGTATGATCCGACGCGTGAACTGTACGACCAGTACAACAAGGCCTTCGCGGCGCACTGGAAGCAGGAAACCGGCGATAACGTGGTGGTTCGCCAGTCTCACGGCGGTTCCGGCAAGCAGGCGACGTCCGTGATCAACGGCATCGAAGCCGATGTGGTCACCCTCGCGCTGGCCTATGACGTGGACGCGATTGCCGAACGTGGCCGTATCGACAAAAACTGGATCAAGCGCCTGCCGGATAACTCAGCGCCATATACCTCGACCATTGTCTTCCTGGTGCGTAAAGGCAACCCGAAACAGATCAAAGACTGGAACGATCTGGTTAAGCCGGGCGTGTCCGTCATTACTCCGAACCCGAAAAGCTCCGGCGGCGCACGCTGGAACTACCTGGCGGCCTGGGGCTATGCGCTGCACCACAACAGCGGTGACCAGGCGAAAGCGCAGGACTTCGTCAAGGCGCTGTTTAAAAACGTCGAAGTGCTGGACTCCGGCGCGCGCGGCGCGACCAATACCTTCGTTGAGCGCGGCATTGGCGACGTGCTGATTGCCTGGGAAAACGAAGCCCTGCTGGCAACCCACGAGCTGGGTAAAGACAAGTTTGAGATCGTGACCCCGAGCGAATCCATTCTGGCCGAGCCGACCGTCTCCGTGGTCGATAAGGTCGTGGATAAAAAAGGGTCACGGGCGGTGGCGGAAGCTTACCTGAAGTATCTCTACTCGCCGGAAGGCCAGGAAATCGCGGCGAAAAATTACTACCGCCCACGGGATGAATCTGTCGCGAAGAAGTATGAAAACGCCTTTCCGAAGCTGAAGCTGTTCACTATCGATGAGGTGTTTGGCGGCTGGACGAAAGCGCAGAAGGAGCACTTCTCTAACGGCGGCACCTTCGACCAGATCAGCAAGCGTTAAGCGTTTCGCAACGCACGACACGGTTACCCGGTGTGAGAAATCCACCGGGTTTTTTATTTGGTCATCATTTTGCGTTACTCTTTTGCCTTTATTGAAAACAGGGAACGCGTTGTGAAAAAAATTATCTTATCGATCCTGATTATTATCGCCCTTGCCGCAGGCGGCGTGTACTGGATGAAAGCGGGTAATCCGAATGCGTTGCGCCATATCGTTCTCGACCAGTGTGTGCCCAACCAGCTGCAAAACCATAATCCGACGCCGTGCGCTGAGGTGAAGCCGGATGCCGGCTACGTGGTGTTTAAAGACCGCAACGGGCCGCTGCAATATCTTCTGATGCCCACCTACCGTATCAACGGCACCGAAAGCCCGCTGCTGACCGAGCCTCAGACGCCGAACTTCTTCTGGCTGGCATGGCAGTCGCGTAACTTTATGAGCATGAAGCGGGGAGCTGAGGTACCCGACAGCGCCGTTTCGCTGACCATCAACTCCCCGACCGGACGCACGCAAAACCATTTCCATATCCATATCTCCTGCCTGCGCCCGGACGTGCGCGAGAAGCTTAACGCGGCGCAGGGGCAAATTAGCACCCAGTGGCTACCGCTTCCGGGCGGGCTGGAAGGGCACGAGTACCTTGCCCGTCGGGTGACGGAGAACGAGCTGGTGCAGCGCAGTCCGTTTATGATGCTGGCGGAGGAGCTGCCGGAAGCGCGCGACCATATGGGGCGCTTCGCGCTGGCGATGGCGCAGCAGTCTGACGGATCGTTTGTGCTGCTGGCGACGGAGCGTAACTGGCTTGCCTTTAACCGCGCGTCGGCTGAGGAATTACAGGATCATCAATGCGATATCCTGAAGTGACCCCACCATAAATAGCGTTTACTCGTCCTGCCTGTCGCCGTAGACTTGCTGAAAAATTCTACAGGAGACAGGTATGTCGCTCTGGTTAACGCATCCTCTGCTGCTTCCCTCGCTGATCGTCGGCGTCACCATCGTCCTGTGGGCGACGTCGCTATTGCCGGAATTTATCACCGCGCTGCTGTTCTTCACGGCGGCGATGGCCGCCAGAATTGCCCCGCCGGAAGCGATCTTCGGCGGTTTTGCCTCGTCGGCTTTCTGGCTGGTATTCAGCGGCTTTGTGCTGGGCGTGGCGATCCGTAAAACCGGTCTGGCAGACAGGGCCGCCCGGGCGCTGTCGGCGAAACTCACCGACTCCTGGGTGCTGATGGTGGCGAGCGTGGTGCTGCTGAGCTACGCCCTGGCGTTCGTGATGCCGTCAAACATGGGGCGTATTGCGCTGCTGATGCCGATTGTCGCGGCCATGGCGAAGCGGGCCGACATTCCCGACGGCTCGCGCGCCTGGTTTGGCCTGGCGCTGGCGGTCGGCTTCGGCACCTTCCAGCTCTCGGCCACTATCCTGCCCGCCAACGTGCCTAACCTGGTCATGAGCGGCGCGGCGGAAGGCTCGTACGGCATTCACCTGAACTACGTTCCCTACCTGCTGTTGCACACGCCTGTTCTGGGCATGCTCAAGGGCCTGATTCTGATTGGCCTGATCTGCTGGCTGTTCCCCGGCAGCCCGAAACCGGCGAAGGATCTCACGCCGTCTGAACCGATGGGGCGTGACGAAAAGCGTCTCGCCTGGCTGCTGGCGGTGGTGCTGGTGATGTGGGTGACGGAGAGCTGGCACGGCGTGGGGCCGGCGTGGACGGGGCTGGCGGCCTCGATCATTGTCATGCTCCCGCGCATTGGTTTTATCACCGGCGAGGAGTTCTCGGCGGGGGTAAATATGCGCACCTGTATTTACGTTGCGGGTATTCTCGGGCTGGCGATCGTCGTGACGCAAACCGGTATCGGTTCGGCTGTGGGAGAGGCGCTGCTTCATATCATGCCGCTGGATGCGGACCGACCGTTTACCAGCTTCCTGGCGCTGACCGGGATCACCACGGCGCTCAACTTCATTATGACCGCCAACGGCGTTCCGGCGCTCTATACCACGCTGGCGCAGAGCTTTTCCGACGCGACCGGTTTTCCGCTGCTGTCGGTGATTATGATTCAGGTGCTGGGGTACTCCACGCCGCTGCTGCCGTATCAGGCGTCGCCGATTGTGGTGGCGATGGGCTTAGGGAAAGTGCCCGCGAAGGCGGGAATGCTGCTCTGCCTGGCGCTGGCGATTGCGACGTATCTGGTGCTGCTGCCGCTGGATTACTTGTGGTTTAGCGTGTTGGGGAAAGTGTAGTTCGGTGCGAGGGGTTTCCCCTCACCCCAACCCTCTCCCACAGGGAGAGGGAGGAGAAGAGCGGTGGGCAAGCGCAAGCGCCACCCGCCACAACAGCATTACGCCTGTTTTGCCGCTTCTGCTGCCTTAACGATCACCGCGAAAGCGTCAGCCTTCAGGGATGCGCCGCCAACCAGCGCGCCGTCGATGTCTGGCTGGGTGAACAGCTCGGCAGCGTTGGATGCGTTAACGGAACCGCCGTACTGGATGATAACCTGCTCAGCCACTTTCGCGTCTGCTTTAGCAATGTGGTCACGGATGAACTTGTGCACCGCCTGAGCCTGCGCTGGCGTTGCAGATTTGCCGGTGCCGATCGCCCATACTGGCTCGTAAGCGATAACCGCGCCTTCGAACGCTGCCGCACCCTGAGTTTTCAGCACGGCGTCGATCTGACGAGCGCACACTTCTTCAGTTTTGCCCGCTTCGTTTTCTGCTTCGGTTTCACCGATGCACAGAACCGGGATCAGACCCTGCTCTTTCAGCACGGCGAATTTCTTCGCGATGAACTCGTCAGATTCTTTGTGGTAGGTGCGACGCTCAGAGTGGCCGATAATGATGTATTTCGCGCCGATATCTTTCAGCATTTCAGCGGAGGTTTCACCGGTGAATGCGCCGGACAGGTTAACGTCAACGTTCTGCGCGCCCAGCACGATGTGGCTGCCGTCAGCGGCACGTTTAGCCAGATCCAGGTACATATCCGGCGGAGCGATAGCAACCGCGCAGCCGGTCACGCCAGCCAGCTCTTTACGCAGGTTAGCAACCAGTTCGTTTACCATGTGGCGGCTGCCGTTCAGTTTCCAGTTACCCATCACTAAAGGATGTCGCATTTCAATTCTCCACGCTCAATAAGCGAATTAAGGAATATGGCCACCCTTAAGGGCAGCATGGTCTGTGAATCAGTATAGAGATTTTCCCTCGAAAGGCTTTGCTTTTTGTCATTAATTCGCCCCCTCGAGTGCGTCTGATAGTGCCAGCTTAATCGGTTCAACTGCGAAGGTCAGCCCCTTTTCGCCGTTATCTGCCACAACATAGCGAACGGCACCTTCCGTATCGGCGTAATAGCGTTTGTTTTTACCGGCAGCGAGCAGTTTTTGCAGCTTTTGCTGGCTCTGCGCTTTGGTGAAGGTGGGCGTAAAGGCGTGCAGGATAGCGCTCATATACTCCAGCGCTTTTGCTTTCGCCGCTTTTTGCTCTGGCCCCTGAATCGGCAGCCAGGTGATCTGCATGCTTTTGATTTTCAGCGTTCCGCGCTCCAGCGCGGTGGAGGCATACAGATTCTCGTTAATTTTGCTGGCCGCGCGGGTCAGGGTCGGCGTATCGCGGGCGCTGTCAATCGCACGGAACTCTCCCAGCGGAAGCGAGGGATTGTCTTTGTTAAAGGCCTCGCGGAACTGGCTGATTGACCGATCGAAAGAGGGGGCGCCCGCCAGAAGATAGGGGGCGGTGACCGGGGACGCGTTTTCCGCGGCATGCAGGGTGAAACTGGCGCTCAACATCGCTAAACACATAAAAAGAGAGTGTGCCGAACTTTTCATCAACATTGCCCCTGGCCGTTATTGCCCATGATTAAAACGATATCTGGTCGGCTTGTCAAAAGGTCACAACTCCAGGGTAAAATGCGGGCTAAACGATAATAAGGAACCTTACATGACCATACAGCAGTGGCTGTTTTCATTCAAAGGGCGTATTGGACGCCGTGACTTCTGGATCTGGATGGCAACGTGGGTTATCGCCATGCTGCTTCTGTTTTTTGTTGCCTTCAACGCGTGGCTGAGCACGCAAACCGCGGCGTTTGCGCTGGTCTGTTTACTGTGGCCAACCGCCGCCGTGGTGGTTAAGCGTCTGCACGATCGTGGCCGCTCCGGCGCATGGGCATTTCTGATTATTCTGGCGTGGATGCTGGTGGCGGGGAACTGGGCGATGCTGCCATCGATCCTTCCCTGGGTGGTAGGCAGGCTGCTACCGACCATTATTTTTGTGATGATGGTGGTCGAGCTGGGCGCGTTTATCGGCACCCAGAGCGAGAACAAATACGGAAAAGATACCCTTGAGGTGAAGTACCGCTGATCACCAGTAGTGTTCGGCGGTCATATGGCCCGGCCGGCGGCGAAGGTGCTTCGTCATCTGCCGGGTATCCTTCAGCAGCTGCTGCGTGTCGCGCACCATCTGCGGGTTGCCGCACAGCATCACGTGGCTGGTTTCAGTGTTCATCGGCAAACCAACCGCCCCTTCCAGCGCGCCGCTTTCAATCAGCGCCGGAACGCGACCGGTTAACGAGCCGGCCGCGTTTTCCCGGCTGACCACCGTCTGAATTTTTAACTTCCCGCCATACCGCTGTTCCAGCGCCTGCATCTGCGGCAGATAGCTCAGGTCTGCGGCGTATCGCGCGGCGTGAACCAGCACGATGTTTTTAAAGCGATCCAGATCTTTACCGTACTGCAAAATAGAGAGATACGGGCCGATGGCCGTGCCGGTCGCCAGCATCCAGAGCGTTTCGCAGTCCGGGATTTCATCCAGCACGAAGAACCCCGCCGCGTCGCTGACAATCTGCACTTCATCGCCCGGTTTCAGCGCGGCAAGGCGCGGGCTGAGCTTACCGTCCGGGACGGTAACAAGGTAGAACTCGAGATCCGGGTTATCAGGCGCATTAACGTAAGAGTAGGCCCGCTGTACGCGTTCACCGTCGATATCCAGCCCGAGCTTGGCAAACTGCCCGGCGGTAAACGGATGAACGGGAGCGTGAAGGGTGAGACTAAATAGCGCATCGGTCCAGAACTGTACCTTTGTGACTTTACCTGTTACCCAGTCCGCCATGATCTTCTCCTGTGCTGTTTCTCTGTTCTATCTTCCGTACTTATGGGAAACATTTCCAGCCCCTTCGGGCCGGAAAGCTCGATCGATCAAACGGTTTTACAGAATGTGCGTCTGCACGTCCGGGTCTTTACGATCCAGATAGTGGATAGACTGAATGCGGCGAATGGTGCGCGATTTACCGCGGATAAGCAGGGTCTCGGTGGTCGCCATGTTGCCCTTGCGCGTAATGCCGTCCAGCAGATCGCCTTTGGTAATGCCGGTTGCGGAGAAGACCACGTTATCGCTGCGCGCCATCTCGTTCAGCGCGAGCACCTTATTGGCTTCGATGCCCATTGCCGCGCAGCGCGCCAGCTCGTCCTCACCGATGCGACGGTTCTCGTCGCTGTCGCCTTTGACCTCATGGCGCGGCAGCAGGCGCGCCTGCATATCGCCGTCCAGCGCGCGGATCACTGCCGCAGAGACCACGCCTTCCGGCGCGCCGCCGATGCCGTACAGCACGTCGACCTCGCTGTCCGGCATGCAGGTCAGAATAGACGCGGCAACGTCGCCATCCGGAATGGCAAACACGCGCACGCCCAGCGTTTGCAGGTATGCGATGGTAGCGTCGTGGCGTGGTTTTGCCAGAATGGTCACGGTGAGCTCGCTGAGCGGCTTGCCCAGCGCCGCCGCGATATTGCGCAGGTTAGCGTCCAGCGGCAGGCTGAGGTCGATAGCGCCCTTCGCGCCGGGGCCGACAATCAGCTTTTCCATATACATATCGGGCGCGTTAAGGAAGCAGCCCTTATCGCCCACGGCGAGCACTGCCAGCGCGTTGGCCTGGCCCATCGCCGTCATGCGCGTGCCTTCAATCGGATCGACCGCGATATCCACCGCATCGCCTTTGCCGGTTCCGACTTTTTCGCCAATGTAGAGCATCGGGGCTTCGTCGATTTCGCCTTCGCCAATGACGATAGTGCCGTCAATATTGACCTGATTAAGCACAATACGCATGGCATGGACAGCCGCGCCGTCTGCGGTATTTTTGTCGCCACGACCCAGCCACTTATAGCCTGCGAGGGCGGCCGCTTCGGTGACGCGGGAAAACTCGATAGCAAGTTCACGTTTCATGAGGTACTCGTACAATCAAAAGGAATTGCACGAAGTTTATCATAGAGTGGAGAAGGGTGAGGGAACCGGTGCGGCCGGAGCCCCTCACCCCGGCCCTCTCCCCAAAGGGGAGAGGGTGTTTTAAGTCCCCTCGCCCCTTTGGGGAGAGGGTTAGGGTGAGGGGTGAGGGGTGAGTCTGTCTTACTCGTCGTGCTCTTCCCACGCCAGGGCGCGTTTCACCGCTTTCTTCCAGCCGCTGTAGCGGTAGTTACGCTCGGTGGT
This sequence comes from Enterobacter cloacae complex sp. 2022EL-00788, assembly GCF_026627565.1. Taxonomy (NCBI): domain Bacteria; kingdom Pseudomonadati; phylum Pseudomonadota; class Gammaproteobacteria; order Enterobacterales; family Enterobacteriaceae; genus Enterobacter; species Enterobacter cloacae complex sp. 2022EL-00788. The sequence goes on from NZ_JAPNMC010000013.1 coordinate 73,923, forward strand.
TTCGATGCCGGGGCGGAATTCGCGTTCGATCACCGCTTTTTCCTGAAGCTCGTCGAGGTTCTGCCAGAAGCCTACCGCCAGACCTGCCAGATACGCCGCGCCCAGGGCCGTCACTTCACGCACCTCAGGACGCTCTACGCGGGTACCCAGAATGTCGGACTGGAACTGCATCAGGAAGTTGTTGGCCACCGCACCGCCATCCACGCGCAGGGCGTGCAGGCGAATGCCGGAGTCAGCCTGCATCGCTTCCAGCACGTCGCGCGTCTGGTAGGCAATGGATTCCAGCGTGGCGCGAATGATGTGGTTAGCGTTCACGCCACGCGTCAGGCCGAAAATCGCGCCGCGGGCATACGGATCCCAGTACGGTGCGCCCAGGCCGGTAAACGCGGGCACCACGTATACGCCATTGGTGTCTTTCACCTTGGTCGCGAAGTATTCGGAGTCAAACGCATCGCCGATCAGCTTCATCTCGTCACGCAGCCACTGAATGGACGCTCCCGCCATGAATACCGCGCCTTCCAGGGCGTAGTTCACTTCGCCGCGCGGGCCGCAGGCGATGGTGGTCAGCAGGCCGTTCTCCGATTTCACCGCTTTCTCGCCGGTGTTCATCAGCATAAAGCAGCCGGTACCGTAGGTGTTCTTCGCCATCCCTTCCTTGACGCACAGCTGGCCGAACAGCGCCGCCTGCTGGTCACCGGCGATACCGGCGATAGGAATACGCGTGCCGCCTTTACCACCGATGTTGGTCTGGCCGTACACTTCTGACGATTTACGCACCTGCGGCAGCATGGCGCGCGGAATGTCCAGCGCGTCCAGCATCTTGTCGTCCCACTCCAGAGTGTTGATGTTGAACAGCATGGTACGCGAGGCGTTGGTGTAGTCGGTAACGTGGACGCGCCCCTGGGTCATCTTCCAGATAAGCCAGGTATCGACGGTGCCGAACAGCAGCTCGCCGCGTTTTGCGCGCTCGCGTGAACCTTCCACGTGGTCGAGGATCCACTTCACCTTGGTGCCGGAGAAATAGGGGTCAACCACCAGGCCGGTGGCGCTGCGCACGTACTCTTCCATTCCGTCGCGCTTCAGCTGTTCGCAGATCTCTGACGTACGGCGGCACTGCCAGACGATGGCGTTGTAAATCGGTTTTCCGGTTTCACGCTCCCAGACCACGGTGGTTTCACGCTGGTTGGTGATACCGATCGCGGCGATTTCGTCGGAACTGATATCGGCTTTCGCCAGCACTTCCACCAGCGTGGAGCTTTGTGACGCCCAGATCTCCATCGGGTCGTGCTCAACCCAGCCTGGACGCGGATAAATTTGCTCAAATTCGCGTTGAGATACGCTGACAATGTTCGCGTCATGATCCATTACGACAGCGCGGGAGCTGGTGGTGCCCTGGTCGAGCGCAACGATATATTTTTTTTCGGTCATGGTATGTGTCCCGTAGTCAGATTACAGCGAAGCTTTTTGTTGTGTGGTGGAAGTCGTCTCTTTCTCTTCCTCCACACAGGTGTCGCACGGCAAGTGGCGACCAATTAATTTGCGGTAGCCGAAGGCGCCCAGCGCAGCCCCTACGATCGGCCCGAACAGCGGAACCAGGAAGTAAGGAATGTCTTTGCCACCGGTGAAGGCGACGTCGCCCCATCCCGCAAAGAAGGCGAAGGTTTTTGGACCCAGATCGCGCGCCGGGTTCATCGCAAAGCCGGTCAGCGGGCCCATTGATGCGCCAATCACCGCAATCAGCAGGCCAATCAGCAGCGGCGCCAGCGGACCACGCGGAATGCCGTTGCCGTCGTCGCCCAGCGCCATAATGACGCCCATCAGAATAGCGGTAATCACCATTTCAACAGCGAACGCCTGCACAAAATTGATATGCGGATTTGGGTACGTTGAGAAAATGCCAGCCAGATCCAGACTCTCGACACTACCACGCACCATATGATGCGTCTGCTCGAAGTCGATGAAAAGATTGTAATAAAGCCCGTAAACTAACGCCGCTGCGCAAAAGGCGCCGGCAAACTGAGAAATGATGAAGGGAACAACTTTGCGTCCGTCAAAGCACGCGAACAGCCATAATGCGATGGTCACCGCCGGGTTAAGATGTGCGCCGGAAACGCCTGCGGTCAGGTAGATGGCCATCGCCACGCCCAGACCCCAGATGATACTGATTTCCCACTGACCGAAACTGGCACCCGCCACTTTCAGTGCAGCAACACAGCCTACTCCGAAGAATATCAACAACCCGGTACCAAGGAACTCGGCAATGCACTGGCCTTTTAAGGTTGATGTCTGACTCATAATCGGAATCCTGCATAAGAGTAATGTTTATTGTTAGCGTGACTGCCCGTGACGGTCACGATGTCCTGTAGACACAGTGTTAATTTATCGTTAACGAGCAAAAACGAGAAATATCGAAATCAAAATGTGTGGTACGCGTCAATAAAATGAGCGTTTTCGCGTCATAAAGCGCGTTTTTGCATCAACCGATGAAAGCCTGCTGAATCATTTCTTTAACTTATGGGTTAACAACTTAGGGGTATATGCCGCGAACGCACCAGGACGAGGCCGAAAAGTGTTGCAAACCGCGATCTGCGTGGCATGCCGCTGGACAGGGGCGACGGCGCTCCATACAATCAGAACATATGTTGTGCGCGTTTACGTTAAAGCGTCGCCTTGCAATTCAGGAGAGGTAGGATCATGTCTTTAGAAGTGTTTGAGAAACTGGAATCGAAAGTACAGCAGGCGATTGACACCATCACGCTGCTGCAAATGGAAATTGAAGAGCTGAAAGAGAAGAACAACTCCCTGTCTCAGGAAGTTCAGAACGCTCAGCACAGCCGCGAAGAACTGGAGCGCGAAAACAACCAGCTGCGCGAACAGCAGAACGGCTGGCAGGATCGCCTTCAGGCGCTGCTGGGACGTATGGAAGAAGTCTGATTTCCTTTAGGAATGAATTGAGTAGGCCGGGTAAGGCGAAGCCGCCACCCGGCTTTTTTTATGGTTTTCGTCAACTGACAATACCCATAAAAAAGGCCGCCCGAGGCGGCCTTAACGCTACTTGTCCTGCGCTGTCGTAGTAAAAGCAACAAACCCAATAGGTTCATCACTCTTTACAACGAGTACGCTGGCGACAATGAACGCGATACATAAATAGCGTTTCATTATGCGGTCCCTGCTGCTTACCGCTCCACCGTTCACCACCGGTGATAAGTCGGTGGACACAAGCCCGGTTAAAGGTTGCTTTACGGTTGTGAATACACCTTTCCCAGGACCGATGCCCATTTGCGAGATGGCGGAAAGGGACACAGCATCATAATGAGCAACAGCTGCGGAGTTAAGGTTTCCACACATAATTAGGAATTTATAAAGGGTCGACAGGGGTTACGTGAGGAATGAACCAGGATAAGATAAAAATCCTGGTTAAAGGTTGCAATATCACCCAACGGACCGCGAATCCCGAGGGACAAAAAAACCGCCACATTCCTGTTGGCGGTTTTTTTATGCATCTCGCTTACCGATTAACTACTCAATATCCAGCGCATCCTCGGAAAGGATAATGCCGGTATTGTCAGCGTAAAGGTGGTCGCCGGAGAAGAAGGTCACGCCGCCAAAATTAACGCGCACGTCGCTTTCGCCGATGCCGTCACCCGCCGCGCCTACCGGAATGGCCGCGATGGCCTGAATACCAATATCCAGGTCTTCCAGATCGTCTACCTGGCGTACGGAGCCGTAGACCACAATGCCTTCCCACTCGTTTTGCACGGCGAGGCGAGCGAGGTCCGCATCGATAAGCGCACGGCGCACCGAACCGCCACCGTCGACCAGCAGGACGCGGCCACGGCCGTTCTCTTCGAGCAGATCGTACAGCAACCCGTTGTCCTCGAAACATTTCACCGTAATGATTTGCCCGCCAAACGACGACCGTCCGCCAAAGTTGGAGAACAGGGGTTCAACGACGTTGACATCTTCCTGGTAGATGTCGCAAAGCTCGGAGGTATCGTATTTCATAGGTTTAACGCTCTGTTGCTGCGAATGTGTTCAGTATATCGTGCGAAATGCGTTGTTGGCAAAATCATCAATTGTTAATTGATATTTGTCAGCTAACTGAGCGTCTGGCTTAAGACAATCCCGATGACGAACAGCAGGTTAGTCAGCAATGCGCCTTTTACGGTGCGCTCCAGCATCGGCGGCATGGCGGCCGGGCTGAGTTCACGCATGACAAAGCGGGCCTGTTTAATCAGCAGCGGTGCGGCGAGCACGAACAGCCAGCCCCACAGGCTGTGCAGCGAAATCAGGTTAAACAGCGCCAGGCAAACCAGCGCGCCGATGAGCAGGCAGGCGTGATAGCGGCGTGCATTCACCGGCCCCAGACGCACGGCCAGCGTGTTTTTGCCGTTCTCACGATCGCTGTTGATGTCGCGCAGGTTGTTGATGTTAAGTACCGCCGTCGCCAGCAGGCCACAGGCGGTCGCGGGGAGGAACAGGGCAGGGATCACCGTATGCGCCTGTAAATACCAGCTTCCCATTACGCTCAGCCAGCCGAAGAACACCAGCACGGAAATATCGCCCAGGCCAATATATCCGTAAGGGCGCGTGCCAACGGTATAGGTAATGGCCGCGATAATAGCGAGCAGACCCAGCACCAGGAAGCCAATGAAATCGCTGGTGGTTTTCGAGGCGACCGTCACCAGCGCCAGCCCTGACAGACAAATCAGTACCACGGTGATAATCAGCGCGCGCTTCATCTGTGCCTGGGTAATCACCCCTTTTTGCATTCCGCGCAGTGGCCCGATACGGTCAGGCTTGTCGCTGCCTTTTACCGCATCGCCGTAGTCGTTCGCGAGGTTAGAGAGGATTTGCAGAAGTCCTGCGGTAATCAGCGCCAGACCCGCAACCAGCGGATCGAAATGGCCCTGCCACCAGGCAAGAGTGGTGCCGACAATAATGGCGGCAAAAGCCAGAGGAAGCGTTTTAGGGCGCAGACTTTCGAGCCAGGCCTGCGTACGGCTGATATCAGTCATAGTTATTTAGCCAATAAAAATGGGGGCCATAGCCCCCATCAACAGTGATGAAAATGCATTGAACGCGATTATAGAATAAAACGGCTCAGATCTTCATCTGCCACTAACGCATCCAGGTGTTTGCCCACGTATTCTGCGTCAATGGTAATGCTTTGGCCGTTCAGGTCGCTTGCATCGTAAGAGATGTCTTCCATCAGACGTTCCAGGACGGTGTGCAGACGACGCGCACCGATGTTCTCGGTGGTTTCGTTGACCTGCCACGCGGCCTGGGCGATGCGCTTGATGCCGTCGTCGGTGAACTCGATGTTCACGCCTTCGGTCGCCATCAGCGCTTTGTACTGTACGGTTACAGAGGCGTTTGGCTCGGTCAGGATGCGTTCGAAATCTTCGGTGGTCAGCGCCTGCAGCTCAACGCGGATTGGCAGACGACCCTGCAGCTCCGGGATCAGGTCAGACGGGCTGGCAATCTGGAACGCACCAGAGGCGATAAACAGGATGTGGTCAGTTTTCACCATCCCGTGCTTGGTGGAGACGGTGCAGCCTTCCACCAGCGGCAGCAGGTCGCGCTGTACGCCTTCGCGGGAGACGTCCGGGCCGGACGCGTTTCCGCGCTTACAGATTTTGTCGATTTCGTCGATAAACACGATACCGTGCTGTTCAACCGCGTCGATAGCGTCCTGCTTCAGCTCTTCCGGGTTAACCAGCTTCGCGGCTTCTTCTTCAATCAGCAGCTTCATCGCGTCTTTGATTTTCAGCTTACGCGCTTTCTGCTTCTGGCCGCCCAGGTTCTGGAACATGGACTGTAGCTGGCTGGTCATCTCTTCCATGCCCGGAGGGGCCATGATTTCAACGCCCATTGGCGCGGCAGCGAGATCGATTTCAATCTCTTTGTCGTCCAGCTCGCCTTCGCGCAGCTTTTTACGGAATGCCTGACGCGCAGCGGAAGGTTCAGACTGCTGTTCAGCCTGGCCCCAGTTGTTTTTTGCCGGTGGGATCAGCACGTCGAGAATACGCTCTTCGGCCATCTCTTCAGCGCGATAGCGGTTTTTCTCGATAGCCTGGACGCGCACCATTTTAATCGCGGAATCGGTCAGATCGCGGATGATGGAGTCCACTTCTTTACCCACGTAGCCCACTTCGGTGAACTTGGTGGCTTCTACTTTGATGAACGGCGCGTTAGCCAGTTTGGCCAGGCGACGGGCAATTTCGGTTTTACCGACACCGGTCGGGCCGATCATCAGGATGTTTTTCGGCGTCACCTCGTGGCGCAGCTCTTCGTCGAGCTGCATACGACGCCAGCGGTTACGCAGGGCGATAGCCACGGAGCGCTTGGCGTTATCCTGGCCGATGATGTGTTTGTTCAGTTCGCTGACAATTTCGCGTGGGGTCATTTCAGACATGGGCGATCCTTACGCTTTAGACGGTAATTCTTCGATGGTGTGATTGTGGTTGGTATAGATGCAGATATCACCTGCAATATCCAACGCTTTCACCGCGATATCGCGCGCGTTCATGTCGGTATTTTCCAACAGCGCACGGGCTGCAGCCTGGGCGTACGGGCCGCCAGAGCCGATGGCAATCAGGTCGTTTTCTGGCTGAACCACGTCACCGTTACCGGTGATGATCAGTGAGGCGTTTTCGTCGGCCACGGCCAGCAGCGCTTCGAGCTTGCGCAGCATGCGGTCGGTACGCCAGTCTTTTGCCAGCTCAACGGCGGCTTTCACCAGATGGCCCTGATGCATTTCCAGCTTGCGTTCAAACAGTTCAAACAGCGTGAAGGCATCCGCCGTGCCGCCTGCGAAACCGGCGATCACCTTATCGTTATAAAGACGACGCACTTTCTTCACGTTGCCTTTCATGACGGTATTACCCAGCGTGGCCTGGCCATCACCGGCAATTACCACCTGGCCGTTACGGCGTACACTTACTATTGTTGTCACGAGCAGACCCCCTGGTTACAAATTCGGGAAACAGAAGCCCTGAGCCTGTGCTCAGGGCTGAATTAAATGATAGATGGGGGAGATTTTGGGGGTTTCAACCCCCGGAGGCGAGTCGAATGCAGTTTGTATGGCCAGCCACTTTCAAACGGGAAATGGTGCCATCGGCATTTTCTTTGCCTTTGACCGGGCCAATCACCACGCGATTCCAGCCGTTATTGGTGGTGATGCGTGAGTCGAATCCTTCAAATGCCAGCTGAGCACGCACCGTTTCTGCCTGCTCTGCGCCTTTAAATGAACCGCACTGAACCATCCAGCGACGTTCATCCTTTTTCTCAGCCGTCTGCTTTGGTGCTTCGGTCTCTCTGGAGACCGGCGCAGCCTGCTGCGTTTTAGGCTGTTGCGCGGTCGTATGCGCAGGCGTCTGCAGCAGATCCTGATACGGCTGAGCCGTTTGCTTTTGCGGCTGCGCTTTCGGCTGCTGCTGGACAGGCTGCGTTTGTGCGGTACGCGTCTGCTGCTGCGGTTGCGTGCGCGGCTGTTGTACCGGCTGCGTTTGCGTCCACTGCTGCTGTTGCGTTTGCTGCTGAGCCTGACGCTGGCGCTGCAACGTTTGCTGACGCTGCGCCGGGGTTTGTTCATTCCACGGCACTTCGTTCAGCTGCGTAGGCTGCTGGCGCATGTCCGCCTGCATCTGAGCAAGCAGTTGACGCTGTTCGTCCGTCAGCTGGTCGGCATTCTTCACTTCTCCCCCGGCTGAGGGTTCGGTAGGCGCACGTACGCCAGGCTGGCGGCTTTCCAGCTCTTTAATGTAGCGCCAGCGCTCTTCAGGCTTCGGAGGCAGGCCGTTGCCGACAACCTTATTACCCTGAAGGGCTTCAGACTCTTCTTTTTTATGGTGCGTAATGAAGTAGAGGCCGCCAATAAAGGCCACCAGCACAGCCGCAGCAATGGCGACCATAGCTGGCGAGACAGCAGACAGGCTACGTTGCTTGCTTTTTGAACTACTCTTTTTGCGTCGCGAAGGTGCCGGCTGGCCGCGACGTACATAATCTCGTTGTGCCACTATCGTTTCGCTGTATTTATTCGTTCGTCAGCCCGCCATGTTACTTAAGCGACGGGGCTTTGACCAGATAAGGGTGCCGAAAGGTATTTACTTTAAGTTAATGCCTGGGTAGAGCCACGTACAATTAGCTCACAGTCCAGTAGCCGTGACCCGCTGCTAACTGTTTGACCGTGCAGCTGATCGAGTAAAAGCAGCATCGCTTCCCGGCCGATGTCATACCGCGGTTGTGCGACGGTAGAAAGCGGCGGATCGCAAAATTCCGAAAGCGAAATATTATCAAAGCCGATAATCGACAGATCCTGCGGCACGCGCAGGCCCCGGCGCTTAGCGTACGATAAGGCACCCAGCGCCATCACGTCGCTGTGACAGAAGACCGCGGTAGGCGGCTCCGGCAAGGCCAGCAGTTTTTCCAGCGCCTGTCCGCCTGCTTCAAAGGTGAAATCACCGCGCGCAATGTAGTGCGGATCGACGACAGCACCGGTACGGCGCAGCGCCTGAACATAGCCCTGCAGGCGATAATGGCACAGCGGCATCTCTTCCGGCCCGGCAATACAGCCGATACGCTTATGCCCCAGCTCCTGAAGATAGTTCACGGCGTTAAACGCGGCGGTCAGGTTGTCGATATGCACCGTCGGCAGCTCCAGCTCCGGCGCGAACTCGTTAGCCATTACCATCGGCGGCAAATTGCGCTGTTCCTCGATGCTGGCATCAAACGGCAGGCGTGAGCCAAGCAGCAACATGCCGTCAATCTGCTTGGTGATAATCAGGTCAATGAACGTTTTTTCCTGCTGGTTCTGATGGGCGCAGTCGCCAATCAGCACCAGATAGCCCTGGGCTGCGGCCGTCACTTCAATGCCGCGGATAATTTCACTAAAGAAGGGATCGCAGATATCCGGCACAATCACCAGAATGGTGCGGGATTCATTGCGTTTCACGTTGCGCCCCATGGCCTGCGGGAAATAACCGACCTCGAGCGCCGCCTTTTCAACCCGGTTTCGGGTCGCCTGGGAGACTTTGTCAGGGTTCATCAATGCGCGGGACACGGTTGCCGTTGAAACTTGTGCTTTCTCGGCAACGTCTTTCATGGTCGCCGGGGCAACCTCTTTCCTGGACTTCAACGTCTTCTCCTCGCCTGAACACCGAACTGCGGACATCACCATTTTTACAGATAGTTAATGGAATCGGTTACAGAATTTTCATAAAAAGTGTGAGGCGCGTTAAATTTTTCGATCCGCATTCAGCCTTCAATCGGATCGACGTCCAGTACCCACTTTACTTTGCGCGCTTCCGGCAGGGTATTAATTAGCGCCAGCGTGCCGCTGACGATCTGCTGCAAACGGATACGCGAGGGGTGCTGAAGTAAAATTTGCCAGCGGAAACGGCCGCCGCGCTTCGGAGCGAGCGCGGGCACCGGGCCTAAAATCCACAGCTGATTGTCCACCAGCGGGCTGGCTTGCAGCAGGTTTTTCAGCTGTTGCAGGAAAAGCGGTGCCTGCTGGTTGTTATGGTCTTCCGCGCGGATGAGGACGTGGCTGGTCCACGGGGGTAGCTGCATCGTCTGGCGTTCGGCCAGCGCCTGCTCTGCGAAGGCGTCATAGCCTTTGTGCAGCAGGGTTTGCAGCAGCGGGTGTTCAGGATGGTGCGTTTGCAGCACCACCTCGCCCTGTTTCCCCGCGCGCCCGGCACGACCCGCCACTTGGGTATAAAGCTGGGCGAAACGCTCGGCGGAGCGGAAGTCTGCTGAGAACAGCGCGCCGTCGACGTCCAGCAGGGCGACCAGCGTCACGTCCGGGAAATGGTGCCCTTTCGCCAGCATCTGGGTGCCAATCAGGATGCGCGCGCCGCCGCGATGCACTTCCGCCAGCTGCTGTTCCAGCGCCCCTTTACGGCTGGTAGTGTCCCTGTCGATACGGGAAACCGGCACGTCCGGGAAGAAGGGCACGAGCGCCTGTTCAAGCTGTTCCGTGCCCAGACCGACCGGCACGATATGCGTTGAGCCGCAGGACGGGCACTGGCGCGGTACCGGGCGCTGGCTGTCGCAGTGGTGGCAGCGCAGGTGGCGCTGGGCCTGGTGGAAGGTGTAATAGTGATCGCAGCGCGGGCACTCGGCAATCCAGCCGCAGTCGTGGCACAGCAGGGCGGGCGCGAAGCCGCGTCGGTTAAGGAACAGGATCACCTGGTTGCCCGCCTGCAGGTGCTGACGCATGCGGCTAATCAGCGCCGGGGCTAGCCCGGCCTGCACCTGCTGACCTTTCAGATCCAGCACGTGCTGGATCGCCGGACGGGCATTTCCCGCGCGGCGGGTCAGGCGCAGCATATGGTACTTGCGCTGGCGAACGTTGTGCAGCGTTTCAAGCGCGGGCGTGGCGGAGCCGAGAATAATGGGAATTTGCTCGCTGTGCGCGCGGTATACCGCTAAGTCACGGGCGTGATAGCGCCAGCCTTCCTGCTGCTTATAGGAACTGTCGTGCTCTTCATCTATTACGATAACGCCGAGATTTTTAAACGGCGTAAACAGCGAGGAACGGGTGCCGATCACAATCGCCGCTTCGCCATTTTTTGCCTTCAGCCAGGCGCTGAGGCGTTCGCTATCGTTCAGGCCGGAGTGCAGCACCTCAACGGGCGCATTAAAGCGCTCGCGAAAGCGGGCGATGGTTTGCGGCGTCAGGCCGATTTCCGGCACCATCACCAGCGCCTGTTTGCCCTGCGCGAGCACGTTTTCCAGCACGCTCAGATAAACTTCGGTTTTACCGGAGCCGGTGACGCCCGCCAGCAGCCAGGCGGAAAAATGGTCGGAGGCGCTGTGAATCGCCCCCACGGCGGTGGCCTGCTCGGTGTTAAGACGCAGGCGATCGCCCGAGACGGAAAAGCCGTCGCGCCAGTCGTGAAGAGCGGGTGCTTCGCTGGCCAGCTCGCTCAGCCCTTTTTTTCGTAATGCCTGTAGCGCGGCTTCGCTGACCTCAAGCTCGTCGACCTGATGGCGCCAGATTTTTCCCTGGCGCAGCGCCGCCAGCGCCTGCTGCTGCTTCTGCGAGCGCTTCAGGCTGTTGATATCCACGGCCTGACCCTGCTCGGTGGCAAACCAGTACCACATCGGCGCATGGCTGGCGCGCTTGCCCTGGCGCAGCATGATTGGCAGCGCGTGGAACAGGACATCCCCCACCGGATGGTGATAATAGTCTGCCGCCCACAGCAGCAGTCGCCAGACGCTGGAAGAATAAACGGGCTCGCTGTCCAGGACCTCAACAACCGATTTCAGCTCGTTAAGCGGCAGTTCGCTCTGTTCGCTGACGGATACCACGACCCCTACGCGCTGCTGTTTGCCAAACGGCACGGTTACGCGACAGCCCGCTTTGGCGCTCATGCTGTCGGGCAGCAGGTAGTCAAAGGTGCGGGGAAGCGGAACGGGCAGGGCAACGTGAGCGACGGGCATCGAATCTTCCTGACTTGAAAAGTGGCGCGTTAGTATACACATTAGTGAAAGCGGCGTGCGGATCAGTTTGCATACGTTGGTCAAATTCTGTATGATTCGCCGCCTTTGGTGTAGTTTACGCCAAAGAACTTACATTCAACATCGCGTGGTGTCTGGCGTTAGGGCTGGAAGAGCGACGCGGCCTTAACTGAGGTTCTCCCATGAAAAAAGATATTCACCCGAAATACGAAATGATTACTGCAAACTGCTCTTGCGGTAACTCTATCCAGATCCGCTCTACCGTGGGTCACGATCTGAACCTGGACGTGTGCGGCAAATGCCACCCGTTCTACACTGGTAAGCAGCGTGATGTTGCAACCGGTGGCCGTGTTGACCGCTTCAACAAGCGTTTCAGCATCCCGGGCGCTAAATAAGTTTCCCGAAAAAAAGGCACCGCGAGGTGCCTTTTTTGTATCCGCTTATCAGTATTCCCACGTCTCCGGGTCGATACCCAGTTCACGCATGATCACCTTCGCCTCTTCCGGGATTTCGTCACTACGCTCTTTGCGCAGATCGTCATCGTTCGGCAACGGTTGGCCGGTAAACGCATGCAGGAACGCTTCGCAAAGCAGTTCGCTGTTGGTTGCGTGACGCAGGTTGTTCACCTGACGACGCGTACGTTCATCGGTGAGGATCTTCAACACCTTCAGAGGAATGGAAACCGTAATTTTCTTTACTTGCTCACTCTTCTTACCGTGCTCAGCGTATGGGCTGATATATTCGCCGCTCCATTCAGCCATGAGATACCTTTAATCCTCTCAGTCATTAATCTAAAGGTGCAAAACCGGTAACTGACGGTTTTGAACCGTAATCTTGCGTAGTTTACCGTAGAGACGATACCGAGGCACGGATATTGCCGCTGCAGCGTGTCCTAAAGCATATAATTTTAACGGCTATTTGCGCATTGCTCAATCTATACGCAAAGAAGTTTAGATGTCCAGATGTATTGACGTCCATACTTTCAGTGTTTACTCTGGTGACTGACTTTTCACCTCATTCGTCAGGAAGCCCTCACCATGACGCGTAAACAGGCCACTATCGCAGTGCGTAGCGGATTAAATGATGACGAGCAGTACGGCTGCGTAGTCCCGCCCATTCATCTTTCCAGTACCTATAACTTCACCGGATTTAATGAACCCCGCGCGCATGATTACTCGCGTCGTGGCAACCCTACGCGTGACGTGACCCAGCGCGCGCTGGCGGAGCTGGAAGGTGGCGCAGGTGCAGTATTAACCAATACCGGCATGTCCGCTATTCACCTGGTGACAACGGTTTTCCTGAAGCCGGGCGACCTGCTGGTTGCGCCGCACGACTGCTACGGCGGCAGCTATCGTCTTTTTGATAGCCTGGCGAAACGCGGCTGCTACCGCGTGCTGTTTGTCGAGCAAAACGACGAACAGGCGCTAAAACAGGCGCTGGCCGAGCGGCCAAAGCTGGTTCTGGTGGAAAGTCCAAGCAATCCACTGCTGCGCGTCGTCGATATTGCGAAAATTTGTCAGCTCGCAAGGGATGCGGGAGCGATAAGTGTAGTGGATAATACGTTCCTCAGTCCGGCCCTTCAGAACCCACTCGCACTGGGTGCCGATCTGGTGTTGCATTCATGCACTAAATATCTGAACGGCCATTCTGACGTGGTAGCGGGCGTGGTAATTGCCAAAGATCCCGACGTTGTCACGGAACTGGCATGGTGGGCCAATAACATTGGCGTCACCGCGGGTGCGTTCGACAGCTACCTGCTGCTGCGCGGCATCCGTACGCTTTCACCGCGTATGGACGTGGCGCAGCGCAATGCCCAGGCGATTGTCGATTTCCTGAAAACCCAGCCGCTGGTGAAGAAGCTCTATCACCCGTCGCTGCCGGAAAACCAGGGGCACGAGATTGCCGCGCGCCAGCAGAAGGGATTTGGCGCGATGTTAAGTTTTGAACTGGACGGCGACGAGCAAACGCTGCGTCGCTTCCTGAGCGGGCTGTCATTGTTTACGCTGGCGGAATCCTTAGGTGGGGTTGAAAGCTTGATCTCCCACGCCGCGACGATGACGCACGCGGGTATGGCACCAGAAGCACGTGCCGCCGCCGGGATTTCCGAGACGCTATTGCGTATCTCGACCGGTATTGAAGATTCTGAAGATTTAATTGCCGATCTGGAAAATGGCTTCCGGGTCGCAGCCAAGGGGTAATCATGAGTGTGATAGCGCAGGCAGGGGCGAAGGGTCGTCAGCTGCACAAGTTTGGTGGTAGTAGTCTTGCTGATGTGAAATGTTACCTGCGCGTAGCAGGGATCATGACAGAGTATTCACAGCCGGGGGACATGATGGTTGTCTCCGCGGCGGGCAGCACCACCAACCAGTTGATTAGCTGGCTGAAGCTCAGCCAGACCGATCGCCTCTCTGCGCATCAGGTGCAACAGTCCTTACGTCGTTACCAGAGCGAGCTGATTGCCGGCCTGCTGCCTGCGGACGTGGCGGACGGGCTGATTAGCGCCTTCACGCATGACCTTGAGCGCCTGGCTGCCCTGCTGGACAGCGGGATCACCGATGCGGTGTACGCCGAAGTGGTCGGCCACGGTGAAGTGTGGTCCGCGCGCCTGATGGCTGCCGTGCTGCAACACCTGGGTGTGGACGCGGCCTGGCTCGACGCGCGTGATTTCCTGCGCGCAGAACGCGCCGCACAGCCGCAGGTGGATGAAGGGTTGTCCTACCCGCTGCTGCAACAGCTGCTGGTGCAGCATCCGGGTAAACGTATCGTCGTCACCGGCTTTATCAGCCGCAGCAATGCGGGCGAGACCGTGCTGCTGGGGCGTAACGGGTCTGACTATTCGGCAACGCAGATCGGCGCGCTGGCGGGGGTGTCCCGCGTCACCATCTGGAGCGACGTGGCCGGTGTGTACAGCGCTGACCCGCGCAAGGTGAAAGACGCCTGCCTGCTGCCGCTGCTGCGTCTCGACGAAGCCAGCGAGCTGGCCCGTCTGGCGGCACCGGTGCTGCACGCCCGCACGCTGCAGCCGGTTTCCGGCAGCGACATCGATCTACAGCTGCGCTGTAGCTATACGCCAGATCAGGGTTCCACGCGCATCGAACGCGTGCTGGCATCCGGTACCGGGGCGCGTATTGTTACCAGCCACGATGACATCTGCCTGATTGAGTTTCAGGTGCCCGCGGGCCAGGACTTCAGGCTGGCGCATAAAGATATCGACACGATCCTGAAACGTGCCCAGGTGCGTCCGCTGGCCGTGGGCGTGCATAACGATCGCCAGCTGCTGCAGTTCTGCTACACCGCTGAAGTGGTGGACAGCGCCCTGAAAATTCTTGATGAAGCGGGCCTGCCGGGCGAGCTTCGTCTGCGTCAGGGGCTGGCGCTGGTGGCGATGGTGGGGGCGGGCGTCACCCGTAACCCGCTGCACTGCCACCGTTTCTGGCAGCAGCTGAAAGGCCAGCCGGTTGAGTTTACCTGGCAGTCGGAAGAGGGCATTAGCCTTGTGGCCGTGCTGCGTAAAGGGCCAACCGAAAGCCTGATTCAGGGTCTGCATACCTCGCTGTTCCGCGCGGAGAAACGCATCGGCCTGGTGCTGTTTGGGAAAGGAAATATCGGTTCCCGCTGGCTGGAGCTGTTCGCCCGCGAGCAGGTTACCCTTTCGGCGCGTACCGGGTTTGAATTTATTCTTGCGGGCGTGGTGGACAGCCGCCGCAGCCTGCTGAAATACGAAGGGCTGGACGCCAGCCGGGCGCTGGCCTTCTTTAACGATGAAGCGGTTGAGCAGGACGAAGAGTCGCTGTTCCTGTGGATGCGCGCGCACCCGTATGACGATCTGGTGGTGCTGGACGTCACCGCCAGCGAACAGCTGGCCGATCAGTATCTGGATTTCGCCAGCCATGGTTTCCACGTCATCAGCGCCAACAAGCTGGCGGGGGCGAGCAGCACCGATAAATACCGCCAGATCCACGACGCCTTCGAAAAAACCGGTCGTCACTGGCTCTATAACGCCACCGTTGGCGCGGGACTGCCGGTTAACCATACCGTGCGCGACCTGATCGAAAGCGGCGACAGCATTCTGGCGCTGAGCGGCATCTTCTCCGGGACGCTCTCCTGGCTGTTCCTGCAATTTGACGGCACCGTACCGTTCACCGACCTGGTGGATCAGGCGTGGCAGCAGGGCTTAACCGAGCCGGATCCGCGCGTTGACCTTGCCGGTAAAGACGTGATGCGTAAGCTGGTGATCCTGGCGCGTGAAGCGGGCTACGACATTGAGCCGGGCCAGGTTCGCGTTGAGTCGCTGGTGCCTGCGGGCTGCGAGGAGGGGTCTGTCGATCACTTCTTCGAGAACGGTGACGAGCTGAACGAGCAGATGGTGCAACGTCTGGAAGCGGCTAACGAGATGGGGCTGGTGCTGCGCTACGTGGCGCGCTTCGAGGCTAACGGTAAAGCGCGCGTGGGCGTTGAGGCGGTGCGCCCTGAGCATCCGCTGGCGGCACTGCTGCCGTGCGATAACGTCTTCGCCATCGAAAGCCGCTGGTACCGCGATAACCCGCTGGTGATCCGTGGCCCGGGCGCGGGACGCGATGTAACCGCCGGCGCGATCCAGTCGGACATCAACCGTCTGGCTAAGCTGCTGTAATCCACCCCTCACCCTAACCCTCTCCCCAAAGGGGAGAGGGGACTGCTCGGCGCGGTCTTTTCCCCCTCGCCCCTTTGGGGAGAGGGCCGGGGTGAGGGGCCTTTTCACCCCCATCATGAACGCCCTTCATCTTCCCTGAACAATCCTCACCGTTATTGTTGATTATTTCTGTTGACGTCACTCCGCTTTTCCGTCATTTTTACATCTGGACGTCTAAACGTATAGAAGTTCACAACACAACAAACAACGACACGCGAAAGATAGAGGTAAGGTATGAGCTTTTTTCACGCCAACCAGCGGGAAGCATTGAATCAGAGCCTGGCCGAAGTTAACGGCCAGATTAACGTCTCTTTTGAATTTTTCCCGCCGCGCACCAGTGAAATGGAGCAAACCCTGTGGAGCTCTATCGATCGCCTGAGCAGCCTGAAGCCAAAGTTTGTCTCCGTGACGTACGGCGCGAACTCCGGTGAACGTGACCGCACGCACAGCATCATCAAGGGCATTAAAGACAGAACCGGTCTGGAAGCGGCACCGCACCTGACCTGTATCGACGCCACCCGAGACGAACTGCGCGCCATTGCCCAGGACTACTGGAACAACGGTATTCGCCACATTGTGGCCCTGCGCGGCGACCTCCCGCCGGGCAGCGGCAAGCCAGAGATGTTTGCCGCCGATCTGGTCGGGCTGCTGAAAGAGGTTGCCGACTTCGACATCTCCGTTGCGGCGTACCCTGAAGTGCATCCGGAAGCGAAAAGCGCCCAGGCAGACCTGCTTAACCTGAAGCGTAAAGTGGAGGCCGGTGCCAACCGCGCCATAACTCAGTTCTTCTTTGATGTGGAAAGCTACCTGCGCTTTCGTGACCGCTGCGTCTCAGCGGGTATTGACGTCGAAATCATCCCGGGCATTCTGCCGGTCTCAAACTTTAAGCAGGCGAAGAAATTCGCTGATATGACCAACGTGCGCATTCCGCTGTGGATGTCCAAAATGTATGAAGGGCTGGACGACGATCCGGAAACCCGCAAGCTGGTGGGGGCCAATATCGCCATGGACATGGTTAAGATCCTGAGCCGAGAAGGGGTGAAAGATTTCCACTTCTATACCCTGAACCGCGCGGAAATGAGCTACGCCATTTGCCATACGCTTGGCGTTCGTCCTGCCCTGTAAGGTAAAAACCCTCACAAGTGTGAGGGTTTTTTAATCGAACCGATAGTTAAAAGGTATTAACTATCGAATCTGTGGATTAATTCAACTATCTCTTATCGCTAGTGGTGTATATCGTAACGGTAACACTGTAAAGGGAGCATAGCGATGAGCACGTCAGACGAGACCAATAACGCGGCATCCGCCGGCAAATGCCCGTTCCACCAGGGCGGCGTCGATCACAGCGCGGGTGCAGGTACCAGCAGCAAAGAGTGGTGGCCTAAACAACTCCGCATCGATCTTTTAAACCAACATTCCAATCGTTCTAACCCTCTGGGTGAAGACTTCGACTATCGCAAAGAATTCAGCAAGCTCGATTATTCCGCGCTTAAGGGCGATCTCAAGGCGCTGTTAACCGACTCAC
Organism: Enterobacter cloacae complex sp. 2022EL-00788; assembly: GCF_026627565.1. Taxonomy (NCBI): domain Bacteria; kingdom Pseudomonadati; phylum Pseudomonadota; class Gammaproteobacteria; order Enterobacterales; family Enterobacteriaceae; genus Enterobacter; species Enterobacter cloacae complex sp. 2022EL-00788. The sequence continues at coordinate 91,592 of NZ_JAPNMC010000013.1, forward strand.
AGCCGTGGTGGCCTGCCGACTGGGGCAGCTATGCGGGCCTGTTCATCCGTATGGCCTGGCACGGCGCGGGGACTTACCGCTCCGTTGACGGGCGCGGCGGTGCCGGACGCGGTCAACAACGCTTTGCGCCTCTGAACTCCTGGCCTGATAACGTCAGCCTGGATAAGGCTCGTCGCCTGCTGTGGCCAATCAAGCAAAAATACGGACAAAAAATCTCCTGGGCTGACCTGTTTATCCTCGCGGGTAACGTGGCGCTGGAGAACTCAGGTTTCCGTACCTTTGGTTTCGGCGCCGGGCGTGAAGACGTCTGGGAACCGGATCTGGACGTGAACTGGGGCGATGAAAAAGCCTGGCTGACCCACCGTGACCCCGAAGCGCTGGCGAAGCGCCCGCTGGCGGCCACTGAAATGGGTCTGATTTACGTAAACCCGGAAGGGCCAAACGCCAGCGGTGAACCGCTGTCTGCGGCAGCCGCGATCCGCGCCACCTTCGGCAACATGGGCATGAATGACGAAGAGACCGTTGCGCTGATTGCGGGCGGCCACACGCTCGGCAAAACCCACGGCGCAGGTGAAGCGACGCACGTCGGCACCGACCCGGAAGCGTCACCGATTGAAGCGCAGGGCTTAGGCTGGACCAGCACGCACGGTACCGGTATTGGCGCTGACGCCATTACCTCCGGGCTGGAGGTTATCTGGTCACAAACCCCGACCCAGTGGAGCAACTACTTCTTCGAGAACCTGTTCAAGTACGAATGGGTGCAGACCCGCAGCCCGGCAGGTGCGATTCAGTTTGAAGCCGTAGACGCGCCTGAGATCATGCCGGACCCGTTCGACCCGTCGAAAAAACGCAAGCCAACCATGCTGGTCACCGACCTGACGCTGCGTTTTGACCCGGAATTCGAGAAGATTTCCCGTCGCTTCCTGAACGATCCGCAGGCCTTCAACGAAGCCTTTGCGCGCGCGTGGTTCAAGCTAACCCACCGCGATATGGGGCCAAAAGCGCGCTACATCGGTCCGGAAGTGCCGAAAGAAGATCTGATCTGGCAGGATCCGCTGCCGCAGCCGGTGTTCAGCCCGTCGAAAGAGGATATCGAAAGCCTGAAGGCGGAAATCGCAGCCTCTGGTCTCTCCGTAAGCGAGCTGGTCTCGGTCGCCTGGGCGTCTGCATCGACCTTCCGCGGCGGCGACAAGCGTGGCGGCGCCAACGGTGCGCGCCTGGCGCTTGCGCCTCAGCGCGACTGGGACGTTAACGCCGCTGCCGTGCGCGCGTTACCGGCTCTGGAAGCTATCCAGCGCACCACCAACAAAGCGTCACTGGCCGATATTATCGTGCTGGCGGGCGTCGTGGGCGTTGAGCTGGCGGCAAAAGAGGCAGGCGTTTACGTCAACGTACCGTTTAACCCGGGCCGCGTGGATGCGCGTCAGGACCAGACGGATATTGAGATGTTCAACCTGCTCAAACCGATTGCCGACGGCTTCCGCAACTACCGTGCCGAGGTGGATGTGTCCACAACCGAGTCACTGCTGATTGATAAAGCCCAGCAGCTGACGCTGACCGCGCCGGAGATGACGGTGCTGATCGGCGGTCTGCGCGTGTTGGGCGCAAACTTCGATGGCAGCAAGAATGGTGTGTTCACCAACCGCGAGGGCGTGCTGAGCAACGACTTCTTCGTGAACCTGCTGGATATGAACACCCAGTGGAAAGCAGCCGACGACACAAACGAGCTGTTTACCGGCAGCGATCGCGCCAGCGGTGAGGTGAAATACACCGCGACCCGCGCCGACCTGGTATTCGGTTCTAACGCCGTTCTGCGCGCGCTGGCCGAAGTTTACGCCAGCAGCGATGCACACGAGAAGTTCGTGCGCGACTTCGTTGCCGCATGGGCGAAGGTCATGGATCTGGATCGCTTTGACCTGAAGTAGCCCTTCGCCGGTCAGCGCTAACGCTGGCCAGGCCGCAGGCAAAAAAATCCCCGCCGGTGCGGGGATTTTTATTAACGCGGTTTACTCCCACTCTTCCAGGAACCGCTGCCCGTACTGGTCGGCTACCAGCAGCGCCGCGTACACCTGATCCGGCGACACGCCGCCCGGCATGTTGTGGATGGTTTCTCCCTCTGCGCAAGATGCCTCCGCAATCAGACGCATTTTGGCCGGAATATCCTCTTTAATGTTCAGCTGCGCCAGCGTGATCGGCAGCCCAACGCTGTGGCAAAGCGCGGCGACGGTCTCGATTTCTTCAACCGGCGCGTTCTCCAGCACCAGCTGCGTCAGCGTGCCGAACGCCACTTTTTCACCGTGGTAGAAATGATGTGCATCCGGCACCGCCGTCATGCCGTTGTGAATGGCGTGCGCCGCCGCCAGCCCGCCGCTTTCGAATCCCACGCCGCTCAGATAGGTGTTCGCTTCGATAATACGTTCCAGCGCGGGGGTGACGACGTGCTGCTCCGCCGCGAGCATCGCTTTTTCGCCCTCTTCAACCAGCGTGTTGTAGCACAGCTCTGCCAGCGCTAACGCTGCCTGGGTGCACTTGCCTCCCGCCATGGTCGTGGCGCCGCTGCGCGAGCAGGCGCGTGCTTCAAACCAGGTTGCGAGGGCATCGCCAATCCCGGCGGCCAGCAGGCGCGCGGGCGCGCCGGCAACCACTTTGGTATCGACAATCACCATGTTCGGGTTGTGCGGCAGCATCAGGTAACGGTCGAACTCGCCGCTGTCGGTGTAAATGACGGAAAGGGCGCTGCACGGCGCATCGGTGGAGGCGATGGTCGGCGCAATGGCCACCGGCACGTCCATAAAGTGCGCCAGCGCCTTGGCGGTATCCAGCGTTTTGCCGCCGCCGATGCCCAGCACTGCCAGACAGTCGGCGCTGTCGGCCAGTTTCTTCAGGCGATCGATTTCGTTTTGCGAACATTCGCCGCCAAACGGCGCGATTTCAGCATGAAGTTCAGCTTTTTTAAAGCTCTGGCGCAGGGTTTCTTCGGCAAAACCCAGCACAAACTTATCGCCCACCACCAGCCAGCGAGCCGCCAGCGGCTTCAGGTAGTCGCCGAGACGAGTGAGAACATCAGCGCCCTGGATGTACTTCCCCGGCGATTGAATGATACGGTCCATAACATTTCTCCCTTAGAGGTTGAGGTTACCAAACGCGTTTTTCCAGTCCTGCTCGAACTTCTCTATAGCTGACTCTACCGCCGGCGTGCCGAGCATTTGTTGCGCTACGTCTAAGGGAAGCGTGATTGCCTCGCAGCCGGCCAGCAGGCAGTCCAGCGCCTGGCGCGGCGTTTTAAAGCTGGCAGCCAGCACCATGCTCTCTGGCGCATGCTGTTCCAGCAGGGATTGCAGCTCCTGTACCGTGCGAATGCCGTCACCGCCCTGCGCGTCGACGCGGTTTACATACGGTGCGACATACTTTGCACCTGCCAGCGCGGCCAGTAACCCCTGAGCGGCGCTGTAAACGGCGGTTCCCAGCGTGGTAATTCCCTCTTTCTTCAGCGCCTTAATCGCGATGAGCCCCTGCGCGGTGACGGGAATTTTTACCACGATGTCCGGCAGGGCATTGCTCAGCCGTTTTGCTTCCGCCACCATTCCTTCTGCGTCGCGGCTCATGGTCTGGGCGAACAGCCTGCCTTCCGGGCCGATAGCCTGCTGCAGGCGCGGCAGCACCTCCCAGACAGATTCGCCGCTGGCGGCCATGATGCTTGGGTTGGTGGTCACGCCCGCAATCGGAAAAATACGTGCAAGGCGTTCAACTTCCGCCACGTTGGCGGTATCCAGATACAGTTCCATCACTCTTCCTCGTTTTAGAGTTCTAATTCGTGTTGCAGCAGGGAAGCGATAGCCTCCTGAGAGCTGGCATTAACCAGAGCACTGCGAAAATCCTCATGCATGATGCGGCGGGCCAGGCGGGAGAAAATGCGCATATGCTGGTCGCCGGCGGCGTGTTTGTTCAGCGTCAGCATGATGATGAATTGCGCCTCCTCGTCCCCCCACATCACAGGCGCTTTCAGGCGGGCGACGCTGATGGTGGATTGTTCAATATGCTCGGATTTGCTGTGTGGAATGGCGAAACCAAAACCCAGCCCGGTTGAAAATACGGCTTCGCGCGCCCACAGGTCGGCCTCCAGCTTGCGCGGATAGCGGCATCGCCCGGCAAGCAGCAGGTTATCGGTCATGCCTTTCATGACCTCTTCTTTACTGTTCCAGTCGTTATCCAGCGAAATACAGCGTGGCGTGACCAGCGGCGTATCCTGCTGGTTCATGCGGAACTGGGCGAGCAGGTGCTCTACTTCAAGCGAGGTGCGACACGCCATGGCCTGGTTCAGCAACTGGCGGCAGGCGCGGCTATCAAGCTGCGCCAGGCGTGCTTTGGTGGCAGCAATGGCAGGGGAGCCCATGCTCAGTTCGTCCAGCCCCAGACCCACCAGCAGCGGCAGTACCGATCCTTTCGCGCCTAACTCCCCGCAGAGGCCAATCCACTTACCCTGGCGGTGAACGGCCTGCACCGCGTAGTCCAGCGCCCGCAGGAAGGCGGGGTTCAGGCTGTTGTAGTGGCGCGTGACTTTGGCGTTGTCGCGGTCCACGGCCAGCAGATACTGCGTCAGGTCATTGCTGCCGATGCTAAAGAAATCAATCTCTTCGCAGCACTGATCGATGATGAACATCACCGAAGGGACTTCCAGCATAATGCCGAGCGGGATTTTCTCATCAAACGGAATATGTTCAGCACGGAGCTGCTGCTTCGCTTCGGCGAGCTTCTCCTTCACCCACAGGATCTCTTCCATGGAGGAGATCATCGGGATCATGATCTTAAGGTTTCCGTGGGCAGAGGCGCGAAGGATCGCCCGAAGCTGGGTCGTGAAAAGCGGTGAATACTCTTCATATATGCGCACGGCGCGGTAGCCGAGGAACGGGTTGTTCTCGGCCGGGATATTCAGGTACTCCACCGGCTTATCGCCGCCGATATCCATGGTGCGCACAATAATGCTGCGGTCATTTGCACTTTCCAGCGCCTGACAGAAAATGTTGTACAACTCGTTTTCGCCGGGTGCGCTGGCACGATCCATATAGAGCATTTCAGTGCGGAACAGGCCCACGCCTTCGGCACCATTACCAAACGCTGCCCGGGCCTCCACCGCGTGGGCAATGTTGGCGGCAATTTCAATGCGCAGGCCGTCGGCGGTTCTGGCTTCACAGTCAAGCCAGACGCGCTGTTGCTCGCGTATCGCCTGCTGGACGCGCGCTTCCTGCCGATAATAACGCGCCACGGCATCGCTGCCATTGACGACCACCGCACCGGCATTGCCGTCCACAAATACAGGCTGATTGCGCCATTGCAGCAGGCTTTCGCTGTCGACGCCCACAAGCGTCGGAATATTAAAGGAGCGCGCGAGGATCACGGTATGCGAGGTGGTGCCGCCACTTCTGAGCAGCAGCCCTTTAAGCAGCGTTTTATCAAGTTCAAGGAACTGCCCGGGAGTAAGATCGTCCGCGAGGCAGACGCCCGGCTGCGTCAGCTGGCCGGGAGCCGGGAAACGCGCTTCACCGTAGATATGTTGTAAAAGCTGGTAGCAGACGTCGCGCACGTCCAGCACGCGCTCCTGCAAATAGGCGCTGCTGGAACGGGAGAACGTGTCGCAGAAATGGTTTGCCGTGGCGACGATGGCCTGGGCGCAGCTTAGGCCCTGGCTGACTCCTGACAGGAGGTGCTGACGCAGCGAGGTATCTGTAGCCAGCGAGCGGTGGGCTTCAAGAATAGCGCTGGCGGTGCTGTCGCTGTCCAGCGCGCGCAGCGCAATGTGTTTGACCAGCAGCGTCAGCCCGTTATCCAGCGCCGACTGCTCGGCTTCAACGCTTTGCGCGTCGGGTAAATCGGTCAGGGCGTTGAGGTCCAGCGAGGTCAGTAACGTCAGGATGCCGTGTGCGCTGCCGCTGCATACCGGAGTGGCGCGAAACAGCGTCGGGTTCAGGCGTGTCAGCGATTCCGGCAACGGATCCAGCTCCGTGCTGATTACCCCTTCAAGCGGCGCGTCGCAATGCGGAAACTCCTCTTTTAGCCACCGTTCCAGCTGCTGCCGGGCATGCTGCTCGTCTTCACCATCGATCAGCAGGCGGCAGGCATCGCCCGCCAGCGTATCGGTACCAATCAGCGCCAGCGCGCTTTTGGCATTGCCTTTACGATCCGTACGCAGGTTATGCCACTCAATTTGCGAGATAAACGTATTGCACAGCGTTTCCACATGACTTGCCGGACGCGCGTGAACGCCGTTGGGCAGTTCACAGGTAAATTCCACTACCAGAGCCATACACACTCCTGAAACCAATCGTCAATTATGCGAAACAGCATACGAGCGTGATGATGAGGCGCGCCATGTGACAAAACTGCCAAAAGCTGGACAAATGTAATGTCACCTTAAAAGTGAGATTTCACTCACAGGTTGTGACGGTTTGCTTAATGTGAGGTCAGTGCGAAATGTCGAGGCGGATCGCATTTTCATTCCGACATTACAAAAATCCAGTAAATGGCCTTTTTGTCTCCTGTCCGCCGTCTTCCTGATTGCCTATTGTTTGCCACAACATCTTTGTGGATAAAGGCCTGGAGCGGCATATGAAAGCGTTGGTGCATATTCTCAAGAACACGCGGCAGCATCTGATGACAGGGGTGTCGCACATGATCCCGTTTGTGGTCTCGGGCGGCATTCTGCTGGCGGTTTCGGTCATGCTTTACGGCAAAGGTGCAGTACCCGACGCCGCAACCGATCCCAATCTGAAAAAGCTCTTTGATATCGGCGTGGCGGGTCTGACGCTGATGGTGCCGTTTCTCGCCGCCTATATCGGCTACTCCATTGCAGAACGTGCCGCGCTGGCCCCCTGTGCTATTGCCGCCTGGGTGGGCAACAGCTTCGGTGCGGGGTTCTTTGGCGCGATTATCGCCGGGATTTTCGGCGGCATTGTCGTCTGGTATCTGAAAAAGCTGCCCGTGCCGAAAGTGCTGCGCTCCGTCATGCCTATCTTCATCATCCCAATTATCGGCACGTTTATCACGGCAGGCATCATGATGTGGGGGCTTGGCGAACCTGTAGGCGCGCTTACCACCGGTCTCACCCAGTGGCTGCAAGGAATGCAGCAGGGCAGCATCGTGGTACTCGCCATCATTATCGGCCTCATGCTGGCGTTCGATATGGGCGGCCCGGTTAACAAAGTGGCGTACGCCTTCATGCTGATTTGCGTCGCGCAGGGCGTCTACACCATCGTTGCGATTGCCGCCGTGGCTATTTGCATACCGCCGCTGGGGTTAGGCCTGGCGACGCTGATTGGCCGCAAAAATTTTACCGGTGAAGAACGTGAAGCAGGTAAAGCGGCGCTGGTGATGGGCTGCGTGGGCGTCACCGAGGGAGCGATTCCGTTTGCCGCAGCCGATCCGCTGCGCGTGATTCCTTCCATTATGCTGGGCTCCGCCTGCGGCGCGGTCACGGCTGCCGTTATGGGCGCGCAATGCTATGCCGGATGGGGCGGGTTGATTGTGCTTCCCGTGGTGGACGGCAAGCTCGGCTATATCGCAGCGGTTGCCGTGGGTGCAGTGGTGACGGCAGTCAGCGTCAACGTGCTGAAGCGTATTGCCCGTAAGAACACAAAGCAGGTCGAGGAAAAAGAGGATGACCTGGATCTGGATTTCGAAATTAACTGAGTGAGGAAGAGAACATGGCCCGAATTATCGCAGTAACAGCATGTCCGTCTGGCGTAGCCCATACCTACATGGCTGCCGAAGCGCTGGAAAGCGCCGCAAAAGCCAAAGGCTGGGAAGTGAAGGTAGAAACGCAGGGGTCGATTGGTCTTGAGAACGAACTGACGGCGGAGGATATCGCCGCAGCAGATATCGCGATCCTGACTAAAGACATCGGCATTAAATTCGAGGAGCGTTTTGCCGGGAAAACCATCGTGCGCGTCAATATCAGCGACGCGGTAAAACGTGCCGACGCCATCATGAACAAAATCGATGCCCACCTGGCGCAAACCGCCTGATGCTCTCCCGCCCTTCGGGGCGGGCTGGTTTTTTCCGTTACAGGAGTTCCCTCATGACGAATCGTATACCGCGCCTGAAAGATGCGCTCTTTGCCAACCCTCGCGAAATCTCGCTTGAGCGTGCGCTGCTCTATACCGCCAGCCATCGGCAGACGGAAGGCGAGCCGGTTATTCTCCGGCGCGCGAAAGCAACGGCACACATTCTCGACCATGTGGAAATCGCGATTCGTGATGAAGAACTGATTGCCGGAAACCGCACCGTTAAGCCGCGTGCAGGCATTATGTCCCCGGAGATGGATCCCTACTGGCTGCTCAAGGAGCTGGACCAGTTCGCCACCCGTCCACAGGACCGCTTTGAAATCAGCGATGAGGATAAGCAGACCTACCGTGAAGTGCTGTATCCCTACTGGGAAAACCGGTCGATGAAAGATTTTATCAACGGCCAGATGACGGATGAGGTGAAAGCCGCGGTCGGGACGCAGATTTTTAGCGTCAACCAGACGGATAAAGGGCAGGGGCATATCATTATTGATTATCCGCGCCTGCTCAATAACGGGCTGGGAGCGCTGGTGGCGGAAATGCGTGAACGCTGCGCTCGCGATGCGCAAAACACGTTCTATGCGGCGGCGCTGATACTGCTTGAAGCGTCCCAGCGCCATATTCTGCGTTATGCAACGCTCGCTGAAGAACTGGCTCAGAGCAGCGATGCGGCACGTCGCGAAGAATTGCTGGCAATGGCCGACATCTCGCGGCATAACGCGCAGCATAAGCCGCAAACCTTCTGGCAGGCGTGTCAGCTATTCTGGTACATGAACGTCATTTTGCAGTACGAATCCAACGCCAGTTCGCTCTCCATCGGGCGTTTTGACCAGTATATGCTGCCGTTTTATCAGGCCTCGTTAATGCAGGGAGACGATCCGGCGTTTCTGAAAGAGCTGCTGGAATCGCTGTGGGTGAAGTGTAACGACGTGGTGCTCTTGCGCTCGACCAGCAGCGCCCGTTATTTTGCCGGGTTCCCGACCGGGTATACCGCGCTGCTGGGCGGCCTGACGGAAAGCGGGCGTAGCGCGGTGAACGTGCTTTCGTTCCTGTGCCTGGACGCCTACCAGAGCGTTCAGCTTCCCCAGCCTAACCTCGGCGTACGGGTAAACGAACTGATCGACCGACCTTTCCTGCTGAAAACAGCGGAGACTATTCGCCTGGGCACCGGAATTCCTCAGATTTTCAACGATGAAGTGATAGTACCTGCGTTTTTAAATCGCGGCGTGTCGCTGGAAGACGCGCGTGACTACGCGGTTGTCGGCTGCGTTGAACTGTCGATTCCAGGTAAAACTTACGGCCTGCACGATATCGCCATGTTTAACCTGCTGAAGGTAATGGAAATCGCTATGCAGGAGAATGAAGGCAATAGCGGGCTGACGTACGAGGGGTTAATTGAACACATACGCGGCAGGATTAATCACTATATTGCGCTGATGGTGGAAGGGAGCAACATTTGCGATATCGGCCATCGCGACTGGGCGCCCGTGCCGTTGCTCTCCTCCTTTATCAGCGATTGTCTGGAAACGGGGAAAGACATTACTGACGGTGGCGCGCGCTATAACTTCTCCGGCGTGCAGGGGATTGGCATTGCCAATCTGAGCGACTCGCTTCATGCCCTGAAAGGGCTGGTGTTTGAACAGCAGCGCTTAAGTTTTGACGAGCTGCTGGCGGTGCTAAAAGCGAATTTTGCCACCCCGGAGGGCGAAAAGGTGCGCGCGCGGCTGATCAATCGCTTTGAGAAATACGGTAATGATATCGACGATGTCGACAATATCAGCGCGGAGCTGCTGCGCCATTACTGTAAAGAGGTCGAAAAATACCGCAACCCGCGCGGTGGGATCTTCACGCCTGGCTCGTATACCGTCTCTGCGCACGTGCCGCTTGGCGCGGTCGTGGGCGCTACGCCGGATGGCCGCCTGGCGGGCGAACAGCTGGCGGATGGAGGGCTCTCTCCGATGCTCGGCCAGGATATGCAGGGGCCGACGGCCGTGCTGAAATCGGTAAGCAAGCTGGATAACTACCTGTTATCTAACGGTACGCTGCTAAACGTTAAGTTCACCCCCGCCACGCTGGAAGGCGATGCCGGGCTGCAGAAGCTGGCGGACTTCCTCCGCGCGTTTACGCAGCTTAAGCTGCAGCATATCCAGTTCAACGTGGTCAACGCGGAAACCCTGCGTGAGGCGCAGCGGCGTCCGCAGGATTTTGCCGGGCTGGTGGTGCGCGTTGCCGGCTACAGCGCCTTCTTTGTTGAGCTGTCGAAGGAGATCCAGGATGACATTATCCGTCGGACCGCGCATCAGCTGTGACGTGGTTGAAGCACGCCCCGACGTAGCGCGTATTTTCAATATTCAGCGCTATTCGTTGAACGACGGGGCAGGTATTCGCACGGTAGTCTTTTTCAAAGGCTGCCCTCACCGTTGCCCGTGGTGCGCCAACCCGGAGTCGATCTCGCCGAAAATTGAGACGGTTCGCCGGGAGAGCAAATGTCTGCACTGCGCACCCTGCCTGCGCGATGCGGACGAGTGCCCGTCCGGGGCGTTTGAGCGCATCGGGCGCGACGTGACGCTGGACGAGCTTGAACGCGAGGTGATGAAGGATGATGTCTTCTTTCGCTCATCGGGAGGCGGGGTGACGCTGTCAGGCGGGGAAGTATTAATGCAGTCACCCTTTGCGACGCAGCTGCTTAAGCGTTTGCGCCGCTACGGTATTCGCACCGCTATTGAGACGGCGGGAGATGCGCCCCTGTCCCGACTGCTGCCGCTGGCACGCCAGTGTGACGAAGTGCTGTTTGATCTGAAGATTATGGATCCTGAGCAGGCGCGCGCGGTGACGGCAGTAAATCTTCCCAGAGTGCTGGAAAACCTTACGCAGCTGGTGGCCGAAGGCATCAACGTCATCCCCCGCGTGCCGCTTATTCCCGGCTATACGCTAACCGACGCCAACATGGCGCGCGTGCTGGCATTTTTGTTACCTTCAGGGATACGGCAGCTGCATTTATTACCGTTTCACTCCTATGGTGAACCAAAATACCGTCTGCTTGGGCAACAATGGTCGATGCGGGAGGTCAATCCTCCGACAGCTGACGAGGTCGCGGCAATGCGCCGTATGGCCGAAGATAAAGGGTTTCATGTCACCACTGGAGGTTAAAAATGACAGTAATAGCAGGGCGTCATCTGGTGGCGGTAACCGCATGCGTGAGCGGCGTGGCGCATACTTACATGGCCGCAGAACGGCTGGAGCGGATTTGCCAGCAGGAGAAATGGTCAGTGCGCATTGAGACGCAGGGGGCGTTAGGCATTGAAAGTGAACTGACGGAGGACGATATCCGCCGCGCCGATGTCGTATTGCTTATCACGGATATTGAGCTGGCGGGTAACGAACGCTTCGAATCCGCCCGCTATGTGAAATGCGGGATTAATGCTTTCCTGCGGGATCCGCAAAAGGTCATGGCAGCGGTACGAAAAATGGTATCCGCACCGCAGCATACGCAGGTCATTCTGGACTAGCCGCTTTCCCGGTCAGCTGGCTGTGATACTGGCGACGGTACTCCGACGGCGAGCGCTCCGTATTTTTACGGAATAAGCGGCAGAAATAGTTACTGTCGACAAAACCGCAGGCATGCGCCACTTCTTTTACCTTTAAGTCATACCCTTTCAGCAGCTGACGCGCGTGCTCCAGCCGCGTGTGGGTCAGGTATTCATTAAAACCGACCGCGCCGGTTTTCTGGAAAAGATGCGATAAATAGTTCGGAGAGATGTAAAACGCCTGCGCTACGGATTCCCGGGTAAGCGGGGTCGCATAATGTTCATCGATATAAACGCGAATGGCTTCAAACAGCGCCTGGCTGCGGGAGGCGGTCTGGATCTGACTACCCAGCAAGTCGACGCAGTGGCTAAGCAGGCTGGCGACAACCAGCCGCGCCGTCTGCTGCTCGTGCGGCTGCATCTGCATTTCATGAAGCGTCTGTAGCAGGAAGGAGCCGATGCGGGGGCCACGACGGGCAACGTGCTGTTTTGCAAGGTTACGAACGTCTACGCCGTCCCAGTGCAAAAGGCTAAATCCAAGCTGCTGTTTGCCAAACAGGATGCTCAGCGTTGTCGCGGGCATGTGCCATTGCGGATCGTTCCAGCCGCCAGCCGGGACGTATAAAACGTCACCCTGCTGTAATACGCAAGCCGCCGGGTCTTTCACCGAGCCTTCGAGCACGATCTCCAGACGGGGGAAATCGACCTGCAGGGCGAGCTCGGGTGCGCAGAGGGCTGGGTTGGCGAAATGCACCTGACGCAGCGGCGTCGTGCCGCCGATCAGGTCAGTCAGGATGTGGGTAATATCGTGCTGCATGGTGTAAATACCGAGGTATTGCCGGGCGGCGCTAACGCTTAGCCGGCCTGCCTGTCGCAGGCCGGGGCAGGCGTAGCGCCCCGGGGACTGAGCATTAACCGGTGTTACGCATGCCCGCCGCAACGCCCGCAATCGTCACCATCAGCGCCTGTTCAACGCGTGGATCGGGATCTTTACCTTCCTCTTCCGCCAGACGCGAACGGTGCAGCAGTTCAGCCTGCAAAACGTTCAGCGGGTCGGTGTAGATGTTGCGCAGCTGAATTGACTCGGCGATCCACGGCAGGTCTTCCATCAGGTGGGAGTCGTTGGCTATATCCAGCACCACCTTGATGTCGCCTTCCAGCAGCTCGCGCAGCTCTTTACCCAGCGCCCACAGCTCTGGTTTCACCAGGCGCTGATCGTAGTATTCCGCCAGCCACAGGTCGGCTTTCGAGAAGACCATCTCCAGCATGCCCAGACGGGTGGAGAAGAACGGCCAGTCGCGGCACATGGTTTCCAGCTCGCTCTGCTTACCGTCTTCCACCACTTTTTGCAGCGCCGCACCGGCACCCAGCCAGGCGGGCAGCATCAGGCGGTTTTGCGTCCAGGCGAAGATCCACGGAATGGCGCGCAGGGATTCAACGCCGCCGGTCGGACGACGCTTGGCCGGACGCGAGCCCAGCGGCAGTTTACCCAGCTCCTGCTCAGGCGTTGCTGAACGGAAGTAAGGTACGAAGTCTTTGTTTTCACGCACGTAGCCGCGGTACAGGTCGCAGGAAATGTCAGACAGCTCATCCATAATGCGGCACCAGGATTCTTTTGGCTCCGGCGGCGGCAGCAGGTTTGCTTCCAGGATCGCGCTGGTATAGAGCGACAGGCTGCTGATGGTCACTTCCGGCAGGCCGTACTTGAAGCGGATCATCTCGCCCTGCTCGGTCACGCGCAGGCCGCCTTTCAGGCTTCCCGGCGGCTGAGAGAGCAGCGCTGCGTGTGCTGGCGCACCGCCACGGCCAATTGAGCCACCGCGTCCGTGGAACAGGGTCAGCTCAATGCCGGCTTTCTCGCAGGTTTTAATCAGCGCGTCCTGCGCCTGATACTGCGCCCAGGATGCCGCCATCACGCCCGCATCTTTTGCGGAGTCGGAATAGCCAATCATGACCATCTGCTTGCCCTGAATAAAGCCGCGATACCAGTCGATGTTCAGCAGCTGGGTCATCACGTCGTTGGCGTTGTTCAGGTCGTCGAGGGTTTCAAACAGCGGTGCCACCGGCAGGGCATAGTCGATGCCCGCTTCTTTCAGCAGCAGGTGAACGCCCAGCACGTCGGACGGGGTTTTCGCCATGGAGATCACATAGGCGGCCACCGATCCTTTCGGCGCATCCACTATCGCTTTACAGGTGTTGAGCACCTCGCGAGTGTCGTTGCTTGGCTCCCAGTTGCGCGGCAGCAGAGGGCGCTTGGAGTTCAGCTCGCGGATTAGAAACGCCTGCTTGTCGGCTTCTGACCAGCTTTCATAGTCACCGATGCCGAGATAGCGGGTCAGCTCGCCCAGCGCTTCGGTATGACGGGTACTTTCCTGACGTACGTCGATACGCACCAGCGGCACGCCGAAACACTTCACGCGGCGCAGGGTGTCGAGCAGTTCACCGTTGGCGATGATGCCCATCCCGCAGGCCTGGAGCGATTTATAGCAGGCGTACAGCGGTTCCCAGAGCTGTTCGTTCTGGCTCAGCAGACCTTCCGGCTTCGGCAGGCGCTGCCCTTTGAGGCGCGCTTCCAGCCAGGCCTGAGTGGCCATCAGCTGGCCGCGCAGTTTTTTCATCAGGAACCGGTACGGCTCGCTGGCGCCTTCTTCACCGGCCAGCGCGCGCAGTTCCGGCGTGGCTTCAACCATCGACAGCTCGGAGATCAGCACCTGAATATCTTTCAGGAACAGGTCGGTTGCTTTCCAGCGGCTCAGCAGGAGAACGTGGCGGGTAATGTCCGCCGTCACGTTCGGGTTGCCGTCGCGGTCGCCGCCCATCCAGGAGGTGAAGCGAACCGGCACAAAGTCGACCGGCAGGCGGTAGCCGAGGTTCTCTTCCAGCTGTTCGTTCAGCTCGCGCAGGTAGTTCGGCACCCCTTCCCACAGGCTGTTTTCCACCACCGCAAAGCCCCATTTGGCTTCGTCAACCGGGCTTGGACGATGCTTACGAATTTCGTCGGTGTGCCAGGACTGGGCAATCAGCTGACGCAGGCGACGCATGAGCTGGTTACGTTCGTAGTCGGCAATGTCTTTGTTATCCAGCTGCTTCAGACAGTTGTTCACTTCCACCATTTTGTGGATCAGCGTACGACGGGTGATTTCGGTTGGGTGCGCGGTCAGAACCAGCTCCAGCGAAAGGGATTCCACCGCTTTTTTGATGGTGTCTTCGTTGAGGTCTGGCCGATCTTTCAGTTTACGAAGGGTGCGGGCAATGACTTCCGGGTTGCTGGCCGCTTCGCCTTTTGGCGAAATGCTGTGATATTGCTCAGCGGTGTTTGCCAGGTTAAGGAACTGGCTGAACGCGCGGGCAACGGGCAGCAGCTCATCGTTAGAGAGGTTCTGCAAGGTGGTGAGCAGCTCCTGACGGTTCGCCTCGTTACCGGCACGGGAAGATTTGGACAGCTTGCGGATGGTTTCAACGCGGTCGAGGATGTTTTCCCCCAACGCGTCTTTGATGGTATCTCCAAGCACCTTGCCGAGCATACTGACATTACTACGCAACGCGGAATATTGTTCGTTCATAAAAACCCAGTCACCCCATCATTTTTGTTTATGCCCAGGCGAAAATTTTCTGGACAATATTTTGTCATCTCCCTTTATAAAGCCACGTAAAACCCCCGTCGTCAATTGCTGCGAAAACGGTTCAGCAGATGAATAAATGTGGGTAATTTACGAAATTTAATTCGCTTTGCGTCAGATAAGAGATGCTTATGGGAATGTGACGGAGATCGCGGGATTTGTTGCCCTCACCCTAACCCTCTCCCACAGGGAGAGGGGACTCTTCGGTGCGGTCTTAATGCCAGCAGAAGTGATGCACGACCTGGGTAATCAGTTCGCGGGTTGGCTTGATGAAGCGGGTTTCCAGATATTCATCCGGCTGGTGCGCCTGGTTGATAGAGCCAGGGCCAAGGACCAGCGTCGGGCACAGGGTCTGAATAAACGGCGCTTCGGTGCAGTAGTTCACCACGTCGGTTTTCTCACCGAGCAGCTTTTCCACCACTTCAACCAGCTGGTGATCCGGCGGGCACTCATAGCCCGGGATCGGCGGATGCAGCTCGGAGACCGTCAGGCGGCCCGGCCAGCGCTCGCTTACCGGAGCCAGCGCTTCGTTCAGCAAGCCGTCGAGATCGCTCAGCGTCATGCCCGGCAGCGGGCGGATGTCCATGTGCAGCTCGCAGCAGGCGCAGATACGGTTGGAGGCATCGCCGCCGTGCAGGCTGCCGAGGTTCAGGGTCGGATACGGCACGGTGAACGCGTCGTAGTGATACCGCTCTTTCAGGTCATCGCGCAGGGTCATTATGCGGCCGATGGCGTCATGCATCAGCTCAATGGCGTTCACGCCGCGCGCCGGATCGCTGGAGTGACCGGACTGACCGAGCACGCGCACCGCCGTGGAAATATGGCCCTTGTGCGCACGGATCGGCTGCAAAGAGGTTGGCTCACCGATGATCGCGCAGTCCGGGCGAATCGACGTGTTTTCAGAAAAATAGCGTGCGCCCGCCATGCTGGTCTCTTCATCGGCGGTCGCCAGAATGTAGAGCGGTTTTTTCAGCTTCGTCACGTCCACGTCACGCAGCGCGTCGAGGATAAAGGCGAAGAAGCCTTTCATGTCCGCCGTGCCCAGGCCGTAGAGCTTGTTGTCGTGCTCGGTCAGGGTGAACGGGTCGCGGGTCCAGCGGCCATCGTCAAACGGCACGGTGTCGGTGTGACCGGCCAGCAGCAGGCCGCCCGCACCGGTACCGGTGCTGGCGAGCAGGTTAAACTTGTGACGGGTTCCGGGGACGGGCTGAACCTCAACGTTAAACCCAAGATCGCTAAACCAACCCGCCAGCAGATTGATTAAAGACTCATTGCTCTGATCCAGTGCTTCTTCGGTCGCGCTGATGGAGGGTGTGGCAATCAGGGCGCGGTAAATCTCGATAAATGGCGGTAAGTTCATTTTCATTGTTGACACACCTTAGGTCGTGATAGTATCAATATTCATGCAATAAATGTGAATAAAAATACATTAACGTTGAGCATAAAGGAACCCGATGTTGAATACGCTGATTGTAGGCGCTAGCGGTTATGCGGGCGCAGAGCTTGTAAGCTACGTGAATCGCCACCCTCATATGACCATAACCGCTTTGACCGTGTCAGCGCAAAGCAATGATGCCGGAAAGTTAATTTCCGATTTGCATCCGTGGCTTAAGGGCATTGTCGATCTGCCGCTGCAGCCAATGTCTGACATCAGCGAGTTTACCGACGGCGTCGACGTGGTGTTTTTAGCCACCGCGCACGAGGTCAGCCACGACCTGGCGCCGCAGTTTCTGGCGGCTGGCTGTGTAGTCTTCGATCTCTCCGGCGCGTTCCGCGTTAACGACGGTGCGTTCTACGAAAAATATTACGGCTTTACCCATCAGCACCCGGATCTGCTCGAAAAAGCGGTGTACGGCCTGGCGGAGTGGAGCGCGGATAAACTCAAGGAAGCGAATCTGATTGCCGTGCCGGGCTGTTACCCGACGGCGGCGCAGCTCTCCCTTAAGCCGCTGATCGACGCGGGCCTGCTGGATCTGAACCAGTGGCCGGTGATCAACGCCACCAGCGGCGTGAGCGGTGCCGGGCGCAAGGCGGCGATCTCCAACAGCTTCTGCGAAGTGAGCCTTCAGCCGTATGGCGTGTTCAACCATCGCCATCATCCTGAAATCACCACCCATCTGGGCGCGGACGTGATTTTTACGCCGCATCTGGGCAGCTTCCCGCGCGGGATCCTCGAAACCATTACCTGCCGCCTGAAGCCGGGCGTGACCAAAGAACAGGTAAGTGAAGCCTTCACGCAGGCGTATGCGGATAAACCGCTGGTGCGTCTGTACGACAAAGGCGTGCCGGCGCTGAAAAACGTGGTCGGCCTGCCGTTCTGCGATATTGGCTTTGCCGTTCAGGGCGAGCACCTGATTGTGGTCGCCGCAGAAGATAACTTACTCAAAGGCGCTGCCGCACAGGCAATGCAGTGTGCAAATATTCGTTTCGGCTTCCCTGAAACGCAGGCTCTTATTTAAGGTGTGATGATGAACCCATTAATTATCAAACTCGGTGGTGTGCTGCTGGACAGCGAAGAAGCGCTGGAGCGTCTGTTTACCGCGCTGGTTAACTATCGCGAATCGCACCAGCGTCCGCTGGTGATTGTGCACGGCGGCGGCTGCGTGGTGGACGAGCTGATGAAAGGTCTCAACCTGCCGGTGATAAAGAAAAACGGCCTGCGCGTCACGCCTGCCGACCAGATCGACATCATTACCGGTGCGCTGGCGGGTACGGCGAACAAAACGCTGCTGGCGTGGGCGAAGAAACACCGTATCGCGTCCGTTGGGCTCTATCTCGGCGATGGCGACAGCGTAAAAGTGACCCAGCTCGACGAAGCGCTCGGCCACGTTGGGCTGGCGCAGCCGGGTTCGCCTGAGCTGATTAACACGCTGCTGGAAGGCGGTTTCCTGCCGGTGGTGAGCTCTATCGGCGTGACCGAAGAGGGCGAGCTGATGAACGTGAATGCGGACCAGGCGGCAACCGCGCTGGCGGCAACGCTGGGCGCAGACCTGATCCTGCTCTCTGACGTAAGCGGTATTCTGGACGGCAAAGGCCAGCGCATTGCGGAAATGACCGCCGCGAAAGCCGAGCAATTGATTGAGCAGGGCATTATTACCGACGGCATGATCGTCAAAGTCAACGCCGCGCTGGATGCGGCTCGCACGCTGGGTCGCCCGGTGGATATCGCCTCCTGGCGTCACGCGGAGCAGCTTCCGGCGCTGTTTAACGGCACGCCGATTGGCACGCGTATTCTGGCGTAATCGATTTTCTGTTTTGCAGGTCCGGCAAGCGCAGCACCGCCGGGCAATGACATTCAAAGATATTAAGGAAGCATGTTATGGCACTTTGGGGTGGGCGTTTTACACAGGCAGCGGATCAGCGGTTCAAACAGTTCAATGACTCTTTGCGCTTCGACTACCGCCTGGCCGAACAGGATATTGTCGGCTCTGTGGCCTGGTCCAAAGCGCTGGTGACCGTGGGCGTGCTGACCGCAGATGAACAGCAGCAGCTTGAAGAGGCGCTGAATAAACTGCTGGAAGAGGTGCGGCTGGATCCGCAGCAAATCCTGCAAAGCGATGCGGAAGACATTCACAGCTGGGTGGAAGGCAAACTGATCGACAAAGTGGGCCAGCTGGGTAAAAAGCTGCACACCGGCCGTAGCCGTAACGACCAGGTCGCGACCGATCTGAAGCTGTGGTGTAAAGAGACCGTTGGCGAACTGCTGGCGGCTAACCGTCAGCTGCAGAGCGCGCTGGTGGAAACGGCGCAGAACAACCAGGACGCGGTCATGCCGGGTTATACCCACCTGCAGCGCGCGCAGCCGGTGACCTTTGCGCACTGGTGTCTGGCCTACGTTGAGATGCTGGCGCGTGACGAAAGTCGTCTTCAGGATACGCTCAAGCGCCTGGACGTGAGCCCGCTGGGCAGCGGTGCGCTGGCGGGAACAGCGTATGAAATCGACCGTGAACAGCTGGCAGGCTGGCTGGGCTTTGCCTCTGCTACCCGCAACAGCCTGGACAGCGTGTCTGACCGCGACCACGTGCTGGAGCTGCTCTCAAACGCGTCTATTGGCATGGTGCACCTGTCGCGCTTTGCAGAAGACCTGATCTTCTTTAACTCGGGCGAAGCCGGTTTCGTCGAGCTGTCCGACCGCGTGACGTCAGGCTCTTCCCTGATGCCGCAGAAGAAAAACCCGGACGCGCTGGAGCTGATCCGCGGGAAGTGTGGCCGCGTTCAGGGTGCGCTGACCGGCATGATGATGACCCTGAAAGGGCTGCCGCTGGCGTACAACAAAGACATGCAGGAAGACAAAGAGGGGCTGTTCGACGCGCTCGACACCTGGCTGGACTGCCTGCACATGGGCGCGCTGGTGCTGGACGGCATTCAGGTGAAACGTCCGCGCTGCCAGGAAGCGGCCCAGCAGGGCTATGCCAATTCTACCGAACTGGCGGACTACCTGGTGGCGAAAGGCGTACCGTTCCGCGAAGCGCACCACATCGTGGGCGAAGCGGTGGTGGAAGCCATTCGTCAGGGTAAACCGCTGGAAGATCTGCCGCTTGCCGATCTGCAAAAATTCAGCGCGGCTATCGGGGATGATGTGTATCCGATTCTGGCGCTGCAGTCCTGCCTGGACAAGCGTGCGGCGAAAGGCGGCGTGTCGCCTAAGCAGGTGGCGCAGGCGATAGCGGACGCGAAGAGCCGGCTGGTTTGAACCGTGCGGGCTGGTGCCCTCACCCCGGCCCTCTCCCACAGGGAGAGGGAGAAAAACAGAGCCTGGCTTAGTGCCAGGCTTTTTTACGCAAAAAAAAAGCGGACCACGGGGTCCGCAAAAGTTCACGTTGGCTTTAGTTGTTCGAGTTTTGAGAGAAACTCGATGACGGTGACGGGTCGTCAAGGGTCAAACACGTTCCGCCTCGTCTGTGTGATGTATTATTCAACAGAATGCTTGATAGGGATAATCGTTCGTTGCTATGCTATCTATCGCCATGAACTATCGTGGCGACGGAGGATGAATAATGAATATTCGTGATCTTGAATACCTGGTAGCGTTAGCCGAGCACCGTCATTTTCGCCGCGCGGCAGATTCCTGCCACGTCAGCCAGCCCACGCTGAGCGGCCAGATCCGCAAGCTGGAAGACGAGCTGGGCGTGATGCTGCTGGAGCGCACCAGTCGTAAGGTTCTGTTCACACAGGCAGGTCTGCTGCTGGTGGATCAGGCGCGCACCGTGCTGCGCGAGGTCAAAGTGCTCAAGGAAATGGCAAGCCAGCAGGGGGAGGCGATGTCCGGCCCGCTGCACATCGGCCTGATCCCAACCGTTGGCCCGTATCTGCTGCCGCACATCATTCCCATGCTGCACCAGACGTTCCCGAAACTCGAAATGTATCTGCATGAAGCGCAAACCCATCAGCTGCTGGCGCAGCTGGACAGCGGCAAGCTCGACTGCGCGATTCTGGCGCTGGTAAAAGAGAGTGAAGCCTTTATTGAAGTGCCGCTGTTCGATGAGCCGATGATGCTGGCGATCTATGAAGATCACCCGTGGGCGAACCGCGATCGCGTGCCGATGGCCGATCTGGCCGGTGAAAAGCTGCTGATGCTGGAAGATGGCCACTGCCTGCGCGATCAGGCGATGGGCTTCTGCTTCGAGGCGGGCGCTGACGAAGATACCCATTTTCGCGCAACCAGCCTGGAAACGCTGCGTAATATGGTCGCGGCGGGAAGCGGAATTACGCTGCTGCCTGCACTGGCCGTGCCGCGCGAGCGTAAGCGTGATGGCGTGGTCTATCTGCCGTGCATTAAGCCGGAGCCGCGTCGTACGATTGGCCTGGTGTATCGTCCGGGGTCACCGCTGCGCAGCCGCTATGAGCAGCTGGCAGAGGCCATCCGCGGTGCGATGGATGGCCATTTCGACAGCGCGTTAAAACAGGCGGTTTAAGCCGTTTAGCGCGGCTACCCGATAGGCTTCCGCCATTGTCGGGTAGTTAAAGGTGGTGTTAACGAAGTACTCAATGGTGTTACCGCCACCTTTCTGCTCCATGATCGCCTGGCCGATGTGAATGATTTCCGCCGCGCGTTCACCAAAGCAGTGAATGCCGAGGATCTCTTTCGTCTCGCGATGGAACAGGATCTTCAGCGTACCCACGCTCATTCCCACGATTTGCGCCCGCGCCAGATGTTTAAACTGAGCACGGCCCACCTCGTAAGGCACCTTCATGGCAGTCAGCTGCTGCTCGGTTTTCCCTACGGAGCTGATTTCCGGAATGGTGTAGATCCCCGTCGGAATATCTTCAATCAGATGCGCGGTCGCTTCACCTTTTACCAGCGCCTGAGCGGCAATGCGCCCCTGATCGTAAGCGGCTGATGCCAGGCTTGGGTAACCAATCACGTCGCCTACCGCGTAAACGTGCGGCAGCGCGGTCTGGTACATGCTGTTGACCTTCAGCTGGCCGCGGCTGTCGGTTTCGAGCCCGATGTTTGCCAGCTGCAGGGAATCGGTGTTGCCGGTGCGGCCGTTGGCATACAGCAGGCAGTCCGCTTTCAGCTTTTTACCGGATTTCAGGTGCATAATCACACCGTCGTCGCAGCCCTCGATCTTCTCGTACTCCTCGTTGTGACGGATCACCACGCCGCTGTTCCAGAAGTGGTAGGAGAGGGAGTCTGACATCTCCTGATCGAGGAACGCCAGCAGGCGGTCGCGGGTGTTGATCAGGTCAACTTTGACCTCCATTCCCCGGAAGATAGACGCATATTCACAGCCAATAACGCCTGCGCCATAGATAATCACATGGCGAGGTTCATGGTGCAGGCTCAGGATGGAGTCGCTGTCGTAAATGCGCGGGTGCGAGAAATCCACGTCTGCCGGATGATACGGGCGTGAACCGCAGGCGATCACAAACTTTTCAGCGGTGAGTGTCTCAACCGAACCGTCATGACACTCCAGGGCCAGGGTGTGTTCGTCCACAAAATGCGCGTTTCCTTGCAGAATTTCACAGTGGTTACGCTCATAGAAACCCTGACGCATGCGCGTCTGCTGGTTAATGACCGTGTCTGCGTGGTTCAGGATGTCGGCAAAAGAGGAACGAAGAAGTCGGGAGTGGTCGCTGTAAAGAGGGTTCTGGTTAAATTCAATAATGCGGCTAACGGCGTGGCGGAGGGCTTTTGAAGGGATGGTGCCCCAGTGGGTGCAACCGCCGCCGACGTTATGGTAGCGCTCTATTACCGCTACTCTGGCTCCCTGTTTTACCAGACCCATAGCAGCACCTTCGCCGCCGGGGCCGGAACCAATAACTATTGCGTCGTAATCGTAGGAATGTGGCATGGCAAGGCTTACCTGTTCTTATACATAAAAGCAACAGAATCATAACATCATTGCCGGGGTAACCCAATTATCGTTGTGCTTTTTTCGGGCAGTGGAGCACAAACCGCGCGTAAACAATCATTCACAAAGCTGAGCAAACAGATTAATTTTATTCTCTGGTATAGTGCCAACGGGCCTTTGGAAGGATTCAACTATCGTGATGGGCGTAAGAGCACAACAAAAAGAGAAAACCCGGCGTTCGCTGGTGGAAGCCGCATTCAGTCAACTGAGTGCTGAGCGGAGTTTTGCCAGTTTAAGCCTGCGAGAAGTTGCACGCGAGGCCGGGATTGCGCCAACGTCCTTCTACCGTCATTTCCGTGATGTGGATGAACTGGGCCTGACCATGGTCGATGAGAGCGGTCTGATGCTGCGCCAGCTTATGCGCCAGGCGCGTCAGCGTATCGCCAAAGGGGGCAGCGTGATCCGCACCTCCGTGTCGACATTTATGGAGTTTATCGGCAATAACCCTAACGCGTTTCGCCTTTTGCTGCGCGAGCGCTCCGGCACGTCGGCGGCGTTTCGCGCCGCGGTCGCGCGTGAAATTCAGCATTTTATCGCGGAACTTGCCGACTATCTCGAAATCGAAAACCATATGCCGCGTGCGTTTACTGAAGCTCAGGCAGAGGCGATGGTGACCATTGTTTTCAGCGCGGGTGCCGAAGCGCTGGACGTCAGCATCGAACAACGCAAGCAGCTCGAAGAGCGGCTGGTATTGCAGCTGCGGATGATCTCCAAGGGTGCGTATTACTGGTATCGCCGTGAACAAGAAAAGTTGGCACATCAAAACGATGAGTGAAGGTGAGTAATGAAACAGTCAGGTCAGGATAAAGGAACGCTGTTGCTGGCATTGATCGCTGGCTTATCCATTAACGGTACGTTTGCCGCTATTTTTAGCTCAATCGTTCCGTTTTCGATTTTCCCGATTATCGCGCTGGTGCTGACGGTGTACTGCCTGCATCAGCGTTATCAGAACCGCACTATGCCTGTCGGGTTACCGGGGCTGGCCGCAGCCAGCTTTATCCTGGGCGTGCTGTTGTATAGCACCGTGGTGCGTGCAGAATACCCGGATATCGGCTCTAACTTCCTGCCTGCGGTACTGTCCGTTGCGCTGGTGTTCTGGATCGGCTCGCGTATGCGTAGCCGCAAGAGCCAGCTGCCGGAGTAATGAAGGTTTAAGGGCAGGTAAGCAAAGCGCCACCTGCCAAAAAATGCCGGATGGCGCTACGCGTGTCCGGCATGCAGATTATCGTGCAGTGAGCAGTACGCCGCACTCCATATGGTGCGTATACGGGAACTGATCGAACAGCGCCAGACGTTCAACCTTGTGCGTCTGGCTTAACGTTTCCAGGTTCTTGCACAGCGTCTCCGGGTTACAGGAGATGTACAGGATACGCGGGTACGCCTGCACCATCTTCTCGGTTTCGCTGTCCAGGCCACTGCGCGGCGGATCGACAAAAATCGTCTCGCACCGGTAGCTTTTCAGATCAATCCCCTGCAGGCGATGAAACTCACGCACGCCATTCATCGCCTGGGTAAACTCTTCTGCCGCCATACGAATAATTTGTACGTTGTCGATGTGGTTAGCGGCGATGTTGTACTGCGCGGCAGCAACCGACGGCTTGGCGATTTCCGTCGCCAGCACGCGCTCGAAGTTACGCGCCAGCGCCAGCGAGAAGTTACCGTTACCGCAGTACAGCTCAAGCAGATCGCCCTGCGATCCTTCCGTCGCGTTCAGCGCCCACTCCAGCATCTGCACGTTCATTGCCGCATTCGGCTGGGTGAAGCTGTTCTCTACCTGACGGTAAACCATCTCTTTACCGGCCACCGGCAGACGCTCGTCAATATAATCCTGGTCGAGCATGATTTTGGTTTTGGTCGCGCGGCCAATCAGGTGCACGTTGATGTTCTGCGCGCGCAGCGCATCGCGCAGGGCTTCTGCCTGCTCGCACCATTCGTCGGTCAGCGCTTTGTGATAGAGCAGGGAGACAATCGCCTGATTGCTTTGGGTGGTCAGGTAGTCAATCTGGAACAGCTTGTTTCGCAGTACCGGATTGTCGCGCACGCCGTCAATCATCAGCGTCATCAGCTGGTTAATCAGTTCACTCGCCGCGGGGAAGCTATCCACGCGAATGCGAGATTTCGTCTGCTGATCGAAAATGATGTGATACAGGTCGTCGCCATCGTGCCAGATGCGGAACTCGGCGCGCATACGATAGTGGCTGACCGGAGAACGGAACACCTCGGGAACGGGCGCGTTGAACGGCGTCATCATACTTTGCAGGCGGACAACTTTTTCTGCCAGCTGTGCGTCGTACTGTTCTGTAGGGAGGTGTTCGGGGGTCATGATGCGTCCTGAATGATAAAGAATTACGCGGGGATTGTAGGGATTGTGCAGTGGATGTCCAGATTTAATGGCTAATAGCTGTCTGGACATCTATACGTGTCTAATTGTAGCATTCTGTTTCCGGTCTCCTGAGAGTGAAAAGGGAATCCAGTGTAAATCTGGAGCTGACGCGCAGCGGTAAAGACTGGCGGGATGAGAAGTAGAGACACTGTGAAAATGGGAAGTCTTCATCCGTATAACGCCACCCAGCCCGAAGACCTGCCGGGATCACGTCGCATTTGGTTTCATCATCGCGTGCTATGGATGAGGCCTGCGGCATCCTTCTTATATTGTGGATGCTTTAACAATGATTAAAAAAGTATCGCTGTTGACGGCGTTATCCGTCACGGCATTTTCGGGCTGGGCGCAGGAAAGCGCTGACTCGTTGGTGGTGACAGCAAACCGTTTTGAACAGCCTGTAAAAACCGTTCTGGCTCCGACATCCGTCGTGACCCGTGAAGATATTGAACGCTGGCAATCCACGACGGTACTGGATGTCATGCGCAGACTGCCAGGCGTTGACACGGCGCAAAACGGTGGTATGGGGCAACTGTCTTCTCTTTTTATTCGCGGTACCAACTCCAGCCACGTTCTGATCCTCGTTGACGGTATGCGCCTTAACCAGGCAGGTGTCACAGGTTCATCCGATCTCAGCCAGTTCCCCATCTCCCTTGTGCAGCGTATCGAATATGTTCGTGGGCCGCGTTCGGCGATTTACGGCTCAGACGCGATTGGCGGCGTCGTGAACATTATTACTACCCGTGCGAAGGACGGTACGACGCTGACCGCGGGCGCAGGATCGCATGGCTATCAAAATTATGGCGGCAGCACTCAGCAAACGCTTGGCGACAGCACGCGCGTAACGCTTGCGGGTGATTACACCTATACCAAAGGTTTTGATGTGGTCGCGGACGGCAACAATGGCGGCCTTGCTCAGACCGACCGCGATGGCTTTATGAATAAAACGCTCTACGGCGCACTGGAGCATGCATTCTCAGACCAGTGGAGCGGGTTCGTTCGCGGCTTTGGCTACAGCAACCGTACCGCCTATGACGGTTATTACAGCTCGTTTACGCCTGATGTACTGGTCGACACGCGTCAGCTGTACAGCCAGACCTGGGACGCAGGGCTGCGCTTCAACGATGACATCTTCCATTCACAGCTGCTCACCAGCTATAGCCACAGTAAAGACTATAACTACGACCCACATTCAGGGCGATATGATTCGACTGCCACACTGGATGAAATTAAACAGTACAATGTTCAGTGGGTTAACTCCGTGGATGTGGGCCATGGCAACGTTGGCGCAGGCGTAGACTGGCAAAAGCAGAGCACTGAACCGGGCACTAACTATGTGACGAATGGCTATGATTTGCGTAACACCGGCGTCTACCTCACCGGATTGCAGCAGTTTGGTGATGTCACCCTGGAAGGGGCGGTGCGTAGCGATGATAACTCTCAGTTCGGTCGTCACGGTACCTGGCAAAGTAGTGCGGCCTGGGAGTTCATTGAAGGTTATCGCGTTATCGCTTCGTATGGCACAGCCTATAAAGCGCCAAACCTTGGACAGCTCTATGGCTTCTACGGCAACGAACACCTCGATCCCGAAGAGAGCAAGCAGTGGGAAGGCGCGTTCGAAGGTCTTACCGCTGGTGTGAACTGGCGCGTGTCGGCTTACCGTAACGACGTTGATAACCTGATCGACTTCAACAATAACCTTCAGGAGTATTACAACGTCGGCAAAGCACGTATTAAAGGGGTTGAAGCGACTGCCTCGTTTGATACTGGCCCGGTCATGCATACTGTCGGTTACGACTATGTTGATGCCCGTAATGCGGCAACCAACCAACTGCTGGATCGTCGCGCTAAGCAGCAGGTGAAGTATCAGCTCGATACCCGGATCTATGATTTTGACTGGAGCCTGACTTATCACTATCTCGGTACGCGCTACGATACTGACTTCGGCACTTATCCGTCAGAGAAGGTGAAAATGGGCGGCGTCAGCCTGTGGGATGTGGCGGTTTCATATCCTGTCACCTCTCACCTCACAGTTCGTGGTAAAATAGCCAACCTGTTCGATAAAGATTACGAGACAGTTTATGGCTACCAAACTGCAGGACGGGAATACACCTTGTCTGGCAGCTACACCTTC
Organism: Enterobacter cloacae complex sp. 2022EL-00788; assembly: GCF_026627565.1. Lineage (NCBI taxonomy): Bacteria > Pseudomonadati > Pseudomonadota > Gammaproteobacteria > Enterobacterales > Enterobacteriaceae > Enterobacter > Enterobacter cloacae complex sp. 2022EL-00788. The sequence continues at coordinate 118,668 of NZ_JAPNMC010000013.1, forward strand.
TGATCCGCGTCCCACCGTGCTGGTGTTTGATTCCGGCGTAGGTGGGCTTTCGGTTTATGACGAGATTCGGCAGCTCCTGCCGGATCTCCATTACATCTACGCCTTCGATAACGTCGCCTTCCCGTACGGGGAAAAGAGCGAAGACTTTATTGTTGAGCGCGTGGTTGAAATTGTCACCGCGGTACAAAAGCGCTATCCCCTGGCGCTGGCGGTCATTGCCTGTAATACGGCAAGCACGGTTTCTCTTCCTGCCTTGCGCGAAAAATTTCCGTTCCCGGTTGTGGGCGTGGTCCCGGCAATCAAACCGGCTGCACGCCTGACGGCAAACGGCATCGTGGGGCTGCTGGCGACGCGCGGTACGGTGAAACGTCCTTATACGCGCGAGCTTATCGATCGCTTTGCCAATGAATGCCAGATCGCGATGCTCGGCTCTGCAGAGCTGGTGGAGATGGCGGAAGCGAAACTGCACGGCGAGACGGTATCGCTTGAAGAGCTGCGTCGCATTCTGCGTCCATGGCTGCGGATGCAGGAACCACCGGATACGGTTGTCCTTGGCTGCACCCATTTCCCGCTATTGCAGGAAGAGCTGTTAAAGGTTCTGCCAGAAGGTACCCGGCTGGTGGATTCCGGTGCTGCCATTGCGCGTCGGACGGCCTGGCTGCTGGAACATGAAGCGCCGGATGCGAAATCAGCGGATGCAAATATCGCTTTCTGTATGGCAATAACAAAAGAAACTGAACAGCTTTTACCCGTTTTACATCGTTATGGCTTCGAAACGCTCGAAAAACTGGCGCTGTAGCACGGTTTTGAGCAAAAAAGAGACGGTTGAACGTTTTTTTTAAAAGAGGGGTTGTCAACGTCTGAGAACTCCCTATAATGCGCCTCCACTGACACGGAACAACGGCTTACAGGCCGCCGGGACAGCGGGGTTCAGAGATGAACGCCAACAGAGAAAAGTGAAAATATTTGCTTGACTCTGAATGAGGAAAACGTAATATACGGGACCTCGCAACGGTGAGCTGAAAGCCGCGTTGCAACTGCTCTTTAACAATTTATCAGACAATCTGTGTGGGCACTCAAAGTGACATGGATTCTTAACGTCGCAAGACGAAAAATGAATACCAAGTCTCTGAGTGAACATACGTAATTCATTACGAAGTTTA